>SLOS01000129.1 GCA_007132365.1 Bacteroidales bacterium
GGCACGGGTACCGAGCCCATGCTGGGGGGAGCCATAGCCGAGGCGATACTGGAGCGGCTCAATCAGAACCGCACCTACGGGGTGATAACGACCCATTACACCAACCTGAAACACTTTGCGGCCTCCGCTGAAGGAATTGTGAACGGGGCAATGCTTTTTGATACCGGCCGGATGGAGCCTCTTTTTATCCTGGAAACGGGCAAGCCGGGCAGCTCCTTTGCCTTTGAGGTGGCCCGCAAGATCGGCCTGCCCGAGGAGATACTGCAGTCTGCCGCCGGGAAGGTGGGCGAGGACCATATCCAGTTTGACCGGCACCTGAAGGATATTATAAGGGACAAGCATTACTGGGACCGCAAGAGGAAAAAAATAAGGCAGATAGAGAAGAAGCTTGAACAGGACCTGGAGAGTTACGGCGCGAAGCTTGAATCGGCTGAAAAGGAGAGGAAGGAGATTGTTGCCCGTGCCAGGGAGGAGGCGCGTATGCTGCTTGATACCGTTAACAGGAGGATTGAAAACACCATAAGGGAGATCAGGGAGACCCAGGCCGAAAAGGAGAGGACCAGGGAGGCCCGGAAAAAGCTTGAGGGGCTCAGTGATGAGGTTGAGTCACCATCCGGGGAAGGGCTGGATGCTGAAAAAAAGCTGGAGCAGCTCAGGGCGAAGCAGGAGAGGCTCAGGAGGAAAAAAGAGAAGGCAGACAAGGGGGATGCAGCAATAGCAGCCGGTAAAGATGAGGTTGAAAAGGAAGACAGTAAAATTAGAAAGGGTGATATTGTGCGGCTTTTCGGCCGCGATATGGCAGGAGAAGTGCTGGATGTGAGCGCGAAAAGTATTATGGTAGCATTCGGTAATATGGTAACCACGGTAAAAGAGAGCAGGCTGGAAAAGCTTGGCCACAGCGAGGTGAAGAAAATGCAAAAGGGCCGGGCCGGCACCGGCAGTGTTTCCGGATTTAATCTGAGAGACAGGAAGCTTAATTTCAGGGCAGAAAGGGATGTGAGAGGCATGCGTGCCGATGAGGCGATGGATGTGATCAGTCATTTCATTGACGATGCCCTTATGGTGGGCGCAAGGGAGGTTAAGATACTGCACGGCAAGGGTAACGGCATACTGAGGCAGATTATAAGGGACTACCTTGCTACCGTGCCACCGGTGAAATCCTTTCGTGATGAACACGTTGAGTTCGGGGGGGCAGGCATTACGGTGGTAGAGCTGGAGAACTGAACAGTGATAGTTTCTGCCGGAACCAGCTCTGGCTCCGGCATATTTATCATTGCATTTGTTAATAAATATTATATTTGCCCGGTAAAACGTTTCCGCTGCAAAAATAATCTGACTTTTTATGACCTGACTGTTTGGTCAGAATTCAGAAAAAGTGAACTGCCTCCTTCTTACCGGTGGTGGTTTTTTAGGATCGTATAAAAATTATTAAACATTGGCAAGATATTTATTAATTGCACTGGCGGCGCTGTTTTTTAAGCCCTGTATTCTTTTTCCCCAGTCTTATGCAACTGTTACCCGCACCAGCCAGGCTCCTGTAATTGACGGAGTGTTGTCTGATGATGTCTGGAGTCAGGCTGTTCCGGTAACAGATTTTGTCCAGAGGGAACCCGATAACGGGGCTCATGCCACTCAGGATACGGAAATTTACCTGCTGTATGATGATAATTTTTTTTATATCGGTATCAGGTGTTATGACGACCCGGATAAGATTATCAGCAGGGAGATGGCAAGGGATGTCAACCTGGGGAATGATGACAGGGTCCAGATCATAATTGACACCCATCTTGACGGCAGGAGCGCCTACTGGTTCCAGATCGGACCGCGCGGCTCCATTGGGGATGCCGTTATCAGTGCGAACGGCCAGGGGTTCAACAGGGAGTGGCAGGGACTGTGGGACGGCAGGGCATCTGTTCAGCCACACGGATGGGAAGCGGAGATTGCCATCCCCTTCAAGACAATCAATTTTACAGAAGGACAATCCACATGGGGGGTTAAATTCATAAGATACATACGCCGTAATCTTGAAGCCGTTTACTGGCCGGCTGCAAATCTCAACAACCACCGGTTCCAGGTTTCGGATGCGGGGTTGTTGAAGGGACTGGAGGGAATAAGCCAGGGAGTTGGACTGGATATTAATCCCTGGACCCTTGGAGGGCACGACAAGCCCGGGAGAGGGGAAAGCCCCTTTATGGTCGATGGAGGTGTGGATATTTTTTACCAGGTAACTCCCGGACTCCGTGGGGTGCTTACCGTTAATACAGATTTTGCCGAGACGGAAGCAGACACCCGTCAGATCAACCTTACGCGTTTCAGCCTTCATTTCCCTGAAAAAAGGGATTTTTTTCTTGACGGGGCCAACTATTTCAACTTTGGTATTGGCGGAGAGAGGGACAATCCTTATTCACAGAGAATTATTCCGTTTTTCAGCAGGCGGATCGGACTGGACAGGTCGGGAGAGCAGTTACCGATATATGCCGGCGGAAGGTTTACAGGGCAGGCAGGGGACTGGAACGTGGGACTTGTGAATATATTCCAGGAAAAGCAGTTTGACAACAACAATTTCACAGCCATGAGGGTATCCAGGAACCTGGGAAGGCAGTCAGCTGCAGGGATGATCGCTACTCTCGGCAATGCAATCTCTGCCGGCAACAATGCCCTTTATGGTTTTGACACCAGGCTGGCCACTTCCACGCTTGGCGGGGACAAGAACCTGGCTTTTACGGCTTACGGGATGCAGTCGGTTACCGAAACGCCCGGAAACAGCAGGTCGGTGGACAACGCTTTTGGGGCGGAACTCAATTACCCTAATGATCTTTTTTTTGGCAGGGCTGGTTTCCTGCAGATTGGTGATGAATTTACCGCCGGAATAGGGTTTGTACCCCGGAAGGGGATCAGGGAGTATTATTTTTCTGCCGGTGCCGGTCCCCGACCCGGAAGATATGGCATCCTGCAGATAACCTCGAAGGTGGATCTCGATCATATTTCCGGTTCTAACGGACTGCTGCAGAGCAGGGAGTTTAAGATCACTCCCCTGGAAGTACGATTTACAACAGGGGAAGAGCTCGAAGCAGAGGTTACATTTTCACATGAGAGCCTTCCTGAGGATTTCAATCTGCTGGGGAAGATACTGATCCCGGCGGGAAAATATGATTTTAAAACAACTACATTGGAGTTAGGGTCTGCAAAACAGAGAAACCTTTGGGCAACATTTGAGTATGAGTGGGGAGGTTTCTACCAGGGTAATAGGAGGAGTTACGAGATAACGGCCGGCTGGCAGGTATTTGTGAACCTTTTTCTGAGTGCCGAGGTTGAAAGGAGTTATCTCTCTTTCCCCGAAAGGGATATAGAGGTGGGGATATACAGGCTGATAATGAATATCCTTTTCAGTCCCCGCATCAACATGTTCACCTTTATCCAGTATGACGATGTTACAGATAATGCAGGCTGGCAGTCCCGCTTCCGCTGGATCATCAGGCCGGGCCGTGAAGTTCTTGTGGCGTGGAACTCGAACATAACTGATCCGATGGACAGGTTTGCGGTGTCGGAAAGTGCCCTGAGATTCAAGCTTAAATACAATATAAGGTTTTAACTGACGGGGCTTACCGGAACATACAGCCGGCTTAAAAAAAACATTATCCGCCCAGCAATTATCTTTTACCGGTAACTTCAGGAAGGGTTGTTTTTTAGAAGGCAATGTTGCATGTTTGCATTTAATTATCTTGTAATATAATGATAAAACTTGCCCTCCTTTCCCCCGTGGCATGGAGAACACCTCCCAGGCACTACGGTCCCTGGGAACAGGTGGCGTATAACATTGCAAGGGGGGTGTCGGCGCTGGGTGTGGATGTGACCCTTTATGCAACCGGTGACTCAGACAGCCCCGGGAAGCTTGAATATATAATTGAGAGAGGTTACGAGGAGGACCGGTCTGTCGATGCAAAAGTTGCCGAGTGCATGCACATATCCTGCCTGATGGAGAGGGCCGGTGAATATGACCTGATACACAATAATTTTGATTTTTTGCCCCTCACATGGTCACGTCTGGTTGATACACCCTTGGTGACCACCATACATGGTTTTTCATCGCCCCGTATCCTGCCTGTCTACCAGAGATACAATGACAGGTGTCATTACGTTTCAATCAGCAACTCCGACCGCAGTCCGTTGCTCCGTTACATTGCCACAGTCTATAACGGCCTGGATCCCGCGCAGTTCACACTCAGGGAGGAGCCTGATGACTACCTGCTTTACCTGGGCCGCATACACCATGACAAGGGGGCATATGAAGCAATCCGGATTGCACGCAAATCCGGCAGGCGGCTGCTTATAGCGGGGATTGTCCAGGACCGGGCCTATTTCAGCGAAAAGGTTGAACCTTACCTTGACGGTGAACAGATCGTGTTTCTTGGCAGTGTGGGACCTCAGAAGAGGGATGAGCTGCTCGGGGGAGCATTTGCGCTGCTTCACCCGGTTAATTTTGAGGAGCCTTTCGGACTCAGCGTTGCCGAGGCAATGTTTTGCGGGACACCTGTGCTGGCCTTTAACCGGGGCTCCATGCCCGAGCTGATTGAAGACGGGAGGACCGGCTTTCTGGCAGGCACTGTCGATGAGGTTGCAGAGCTGCTGGCACAGGTGCCGTCAATAGATCGCCGCTATTGCCGGGAGCACGCTGAAAAGAATTTCAGCCTTGAAAAGATGGCAGCAGATTACCTTGAGGTTTACAGAAAGATATTGGGGTACTGATCCCGGGGGACCATATTCGTTATTGACAGCGATAAACTGTTTGAATATTGAAAACCATGGTCCTCAGGATTTCAGCTCTTTTAGCAGGTCATCAAGGTTAACAGAGGCGAATCCCGCACCCGTATCAGAAAGTCCGTAGGGTATGACCAGCTCATTGTTGTGAACCATGGCACCGCAGGAATATACCACGTTGGGCACGTATCCCTCCCGCTCCTCTGCATTGGCCACCAGAAGGGGCTCTTTCAGCCGGCCGATCACCTTTGTCGGGTCATCCAGATCCAGCAGGCTAATGCTCAGGCAATACTGGCGGACCGGCCCGACCGCGTGGGTAAGGACCAGCCATCCTTCGGAGGTCTCTATCGGTGAGCCGCAGTTAC
>SLOS01000158.1 GCA_007132365.1 Bacteroidales bacterium
AGGTTGCAACCGTAAGTCCGAATATCACCGTCCACGACATAGGGCTCCAGAAGGCTGCATTATCACCTCCGAAATAGATTTGTGGCCGCAACTCTGTCATCATTGTAACAAAATTAATATTGAGTCCGATAGCCAGGGGAATCAGTCCCAGAACCGTTGTAATGGCAGTTAGCACTACAGGCCTGAACCGGGTTTCCCCTGCCTGCCGGATAATATCAAGTGATTCGGCAGGATCAAGGAATTTCTTGTCGGGAATATCCAGCTCTGCCTTTTTCCTGTCATGCAGGTAATCGGTATAGTCAATGAGTACTATGGCATTGTTTACCACTACTCCTGCAAGGCTTATGATACCCACGCCTGTCATTATGATCACAAATTCCATATTGAAAAGAGCCAGTCCGAAAAATACACCCGCCGTGCTGAATATAACACTGCCTATAATTATAAATGGTTTGATAACCGAATTGAACTGGGAAACAAGTATCAGTGCAATAAGCGATATGGCAATAAGAAGTGCAGTGATCAGGAATGCCATAGACTCTTCCTGCTCCTGCTGTTCTCCGGTAAATGCATATTCATAGCCATCCGGCATTTCATAACCGCCCAGAAGCTCCCTTATCTCCTGATTTACCCTTGTTGCGTTGTATCCGGGCAACACATTGGAGCTTAAGGTTATGACCCTTTTCATATTGATCCTGTTCACTGAGCCGTATGTTTTGCCGAATTCCGCTGAAGCAACAGAGGAGATGGGTACCTGCATGAGCTGACCGGTACTGGGGCTGCGGAAACTTATGCGCTGGTTCATCAGGCTGGCCAGGTTGTTCCTGTACTCTTTCCCGAGCCTCAGCACTATGGGGAAATCTTCCTCCCCGATTTTAAATCTTGATACCTCATTACCGAACAATGCAGTCCGCATGGTATTTGCAATAGACCAGGTGGACAAACCGTACCGCCTTGCCCTGTCACGGTCTATGCTCACAATTATTTCCGGATTATCTGTATCCAGATCCTTTGAAAGGCCTTCAATACCCTGTATCCCTGAATTTTCAATCATTTGCTGTATATCGTTGGCAAGCGTTATCAGCTGATTAAATTCCCTGCCGCTTATTTCAAGGTTTATCGCCCGGCCTGAAGGCGGACCGGCCATGTTTTTCTCTATATTGAATTCAACGCCGGGAAAGCTGCCAATCAGTTCATTGCTTATCTCAGCCATTATATCGTTTGTATTAAGTCCGCCCCTGTTCTCGTATTCGACGAAGGTTACGGTAATGCGTCCCCGGTTTGGCGTATCCCCCCCGGCAAACTCCATCTCTCCTCCTGAACCCTGTCCAACGGTGGTAAGCACCGATTTCACGATGTGCCTGCCGGGGGCAATAATTTCATTGACCCTCTTCTCAATTTCAAATATTTTTTTGTCAGTTTCAGTAATATCAGTGCCTATGGGCACCTCGGCTATGATGTTAATGAACTGAGGCTCATTGTCGGGAAAGAAAAGAACATTGGGACTCCTTATTGTGAAAAATGCAATGGACAGGATAAGGAATAACAGGGTGCCGCTGACGAAAAACCAGGGGTTTCTTCCTCTGAGAGCAAATGAGAGTGTTCGGGAATAGAGACGTTCATTGAAAGGCAGCAGTTTTTCCTGGAACCATTTCTGCATGCGGCCAAAAAAGTAGTACCCCAGTATACCGACTATGGCAACGAGCAGGAAGATGTTTCCTGCCAGCGTCATGGAAACCGTGTGAAGCAGTATGCCGGTTATTGCCAGGGAGCCTGTTATATAAAGCGGTTTTAAGTTAAACTTCCCCGGGTTTTTATTCATTGCCCCGTCAACGCCCTCAATATCGGAATCATGAAAAAAGGTCTCTGAAAACACGGGTATGATAACAAGGGCGACAAAGAGCGAAGATGACAGAACTATGATCAGGGTAATAGGCATATACTTCATGAATTCACCAACTATGCCTGACCAGAATGCAAGGGGCAGGAATGCGGACAAGGTAGTTGCCGTGGAGGTGATTATTGGTATGGCGATCTCTCCGATAGCCGTTTTTGCAGCCTCATAGACAGAATAACCCCTCTCCACATAACGGTATATATTGTCTACAGCCACAATGGCATTGTCAACCAGAAGTCCCAGGGCCAGGATAAGGGAAAAAAGCACTATCATGTTGATCTGGATGCCAAGTATCCCGAAGACCATGAATGACGAGAGCATCGAAAGCGGGATTGCAATTCCTACAAAAAGGGCATTCTTCAGTCCGAGAAAGAAATAAAGCACAAGTATTACCAGTATCACTGCAAGAATAACACTGTTTTCCAGGTTGCTGAGCTGATTGCGGATCTCCTCCGACTGGTCGTTTGTGATAGTTATGGTAAGGTCTTCGGGCAGATTGCCATTTGATTTGGATTCATCCAGAATCCTGAAGATCTTTTCAGTCGCCGACAAAAGGTTCTCTCCCGCTTTTTTCACGACCTGCAGAGAGACTACCGGCTGATCATCAAGTCTGGCAAAACTGAGGGGGTCGGCATATGTGTCCTCAACGTAGGCCACATCCCTGAGATGCACTATATTACCCATCTCATGCTTTATTATGATATCCTCTATCTGGCGCACATCGGTAAATTCACCGATAGTGCGCACTGCCCATCTTGTGTTGTCTTCAAACAGAACAGAACCACCTGCAATCGAGACATTCTCCTGTATTATTGCATTTTCAATATCACCGAAGCTGAGCTCGCCGGCATCAAGCTGAATAGGGTTTATGTTGACCTGTATCTCCCTTTCGGGGATACCGGTGATTTCTACCTTCGATATTTCCGGTATCATTTCTATCTCATCTTCAAGGTAGTCCGCAAACCTCTTCAATTCATCAATACTGAAATCTCCGGAAAGGTTTATGTTTATTATGGGAAATTCAGAGAAGTCGATATCAAGCACTATGGGATCTGTGGGAAGATCGGAAGGCAGATCGGGCTTTACCCGGTCCACAGCATCCTTTACATCCTGCAGGGCAGATTTGATGTCGACATCTGTCTGAAACTCAACAATGATATCGGAATTGTCCCGGGTAGAGGTGGAGCTCAGTATTTTAATCCCTGTGATGGTGTTTATCTCATTCTCCAGTGGTCTGGTTATCAGGTTCTCCATATCTATTGGCGGATTGCCCGGGTAGATCGTTTTCACCAAAATGGTTGGGATTACCACATCAGGAAACAGCTCCTTGGGGAGGGAGCGGTATGAGAATATTCCGAAGATGGCCAGTATAAAGGTGAGCAGGAATATGGTACTCTTGTTTCTCAGGGCAATGTTGGTTGGCCTGAATTCCCTTACTTTGCTTTTATCTGATGCTGTATCGTTCATTAGTGTTTATTTCTTGCTTGTTTATAAAACCATTTTTTTATCCGGGTTGCCATTTCTATCCGTCTGTAGGTGCTTTAAGGGAGGCTTTGTAGTTCGGGGACCGATTTTTCAGTACTGATCCACTGCCAGCGGGGATCCTTCGGTAAGCTGGTTATGGCCCTGAACTACCAGCAGATCACCCTCCCTGAGCCCTTTTTCGATCATGGTCCGGCCTTCCCCTTCGGCCCCCCTTTCTATGTATGCCTTGTGAGCCTGCCATGTTTGGTTGCCGTTTTGCCTGGCAACATAAACGTAATGACCCTGTATATCCTGTTTAATAAGTATGGATGGTATAACGATCACATCTTCTGCGGAAAAAGACCTTATGTTGAAACTGGCAACCATGTTGGGTTTAAACCTTTCTCCGGGATTGTCTATCATAAGCTGCATCCTGAATGTTCGGTTTTCCGGGTTGATCACATTGCCCATTCGATGAACAGGCACTCTTTCCTCATAATCCGGCCAGGCAGGGAAGCGCAGAATAACCTTGTCGCCGGGATCAATTTTGGGCAGATATGTTTCCGAGACATCGGCATTTACATACAAACGGTCCAGATTGATGATCTGCATTACAGCCGCTCCTGGCATAGCGAGCTCACCTTCTTTGATAAATATCTCATCAACAACTCCCCGGAAGGGGGCACGCAATATTGCCATGTCGAGCTGCGATTCGAGGGACCTGAGACGGGCCTGGAGGCTCTCATAGGTATTCCTTGCCTCGAGGTACTGTATCTCGCTTCCTATCTGCTGATCCCAAAGGCTTTTTTGCCTCTCGTAGATGGTTTGTGCCAGTTTAATATTGGTTTTCATCTCTTCAATATTATTTTCAATGACTGAGGTGTTCAGCCTGGCCACTACCTGATCGGGGACAACCCGCTGACCCTTGTCCACAATGATCGATTTTAACTGTCCGTTTATCTCGGGACTGATTATTGCTTCCTGCACTGCCTCAACAGCACCGTTTATCCTGAAATAGTGGACAAAAGGACCCGGACTTATTTCTTTCAGGGTAACCCTTACGCCTGCACGGCTATCTACCTGTTCTCCCATGTCGGATAACTCCTGTTCCAGAAGGGTTATCTTCCTGTTCAGATCGCTTATCTCTTTCCGGTATTCTGATATGCGGTTACGGATTTCACCCGGGGTATCTTCCTGTTGGTCATGGCATGACTGTATTGTGAATATCATAGGGATGATAATCAGGAATAGTGAAAAAAAAGTATTTCGCATTTTATTTTTGGGGTTTAATGAATATGGTTCTTTGTCAACTTTTATCTCTGTATAGCTCCGGATCTTCATTTGTACTTTTGTTTATGGTGAGACTTGCGTTACAGGGGTTCATTTCCCTGATTATTTCCCTATAGTCCGCGTGCCTTGTCCAGGTTATTTCTGGCAGTTATGAACTCAAACATTGCATTATAATAGTTTGCCCTGGTGGCGAGCATCTGGTCATTGGCCTGGGTTAACTCCATGCTGCTGGCCATACCTTCCTTGTGCATGATTGTTGTCCGTCTTAGTATTCTTTCTGCAAGCTCCATATTTTCTCTTTCGGTTCTGTACTTTTCGATTGCTGTCCTGAGCTGCGACCTTGCTTCAATAATCTGCATCCTGAGCGATTCAGACACCTGACTGGTTGCCATTTCCGTCTTGCTCAGTTCCAGCCTTGCCTGCTGTACCCTTGCCGATCGCAGTCCGCTTGAGAATA
>SLOS01000434.1 GCA_007132365.1 Bacteroidales bacterium
GAACTGGTGAAAAGAATTGATATACCTCTTTTCGATGTTGATGCCCACAACATTGTGCCATGCCGGGCAGCATCTGATAAACAGGAATTCGGAGCCTATACTATCAGACCGAAAATAAAAAGGCTGCTGGGGGAGTTCATGGAGGAGTTTCCCGGGTTACCTTCATTTGAAAAGTTACCGGGGAAGCGATCACAATCCTACGGAGAGGTGAAAGGATCGAACGGATGGATGCATACAGGATCCGGCGGTGGAATGGATACAGGATCTGAAGGTGAAATTTATACAGGATCTGACGGTGAAATTTATACGGGATCGACCGACTGGGAAGGTGTGAAAAAGAGGCTGTATGCTTCTGTAAATACTGATGCCGGGGAGGTGGACCGGCTGGTTCCGGGTGAAGAAGCTGCCGCAGACATGTTGAACAATTTCCTTGGAAATAAACTTCCCGGTTATGATCAGAAAAGAAATGACCCGAATGCAAATGCCGTTTCAGAATTGTCGCCCTACCTGCATTTCGGACAAATTTCGGCACAAAGGATAGCCCTTGAAATACTGAAGGTCTTTCCCGGGGATCCAAATACTGATGCATTCCTCGAGGAGCTGATCGTGAGGAAGGAACTCTCGGACAATTTCTGCCACTACAACTTCTATTATGACTCCTTTGAGGGTTTCCCGGACTGGGCAAAAACAACCCTCAACTCCCACCGGAAGGATGAAAGGGAATATATATATGACACTGATGAGTGGGAGATGGCAAAAACACACGACCCGCTCTGGAATGCTGCCCAGATGGAGATGCTAACCAGAGGCAAGATGCACGGCTACATGCGTATGTACTGGGCAAAAAAAATCCTGGAATGGACATCTTCACCTGAAAAGGCACTTGAAACGGCAATTTACCTCAATGACAAGTATGAACTTGACGGCCGCGATCCCAACGGATACACAGGCTGCGCCTGGTCAATCGGTGGTGTGCATGACCGGGCCTGGGCCGAACGCCCGGTCTTCGGAAAGATCAGGTATATGAACGATAAAGGGTGCAGAAGAAAATTTGATACGGATCTCTACATCGAAACCAACAGTGATTATTAACAGCTCTATAAGACACAGTTACTCTATCGCATCCAGTATTATTTATTCGCGGATATAATATTATAAACCAGGCGGGGCAAGGACATGCAGTTACTCTATCGCATCCAGTATCCGGCTTGCAAGAGTGAGAAAATCCTCCTGCCCTATACCATCATAACCGGAACCGGCAGAAGGGTTGGCTGTATGAACGATAACAAGATTCTTCCCGGGAACAATATACAGGTACTGCCCCCCGTCACCCATTGCAAAATAGGCCCCATTCTCCTTGTGCGTCCACCAGTAGTAACCATAGCCGGGATATGAACCGGTCATTTCCGGTTCTATATGCACACTGGTTGAAAGATCTATCCATCCGGCCGAAACGATCTGCTCCCCGTTCCACCATCCTTTCTGAAGGCAAAACTGCCCTATGCGGGCAAGATCGCGTGGTTTAAGATGCAAACCGAGTCCTCCGATATGAAGCCCGTCCTGATGCTGCTCCCAGATAAAATCATCAATACCAAGCGGATCAAACAAAGAGTGGATTATTGAATCGGTATCCTCCTGTTTGAAAACTTCTCTTAAAACACCCATAGCAAGCTGAGGTGGCCCCTGATTATAAAAAAAGGAGCTGCCCGCCGGGTCAACAAAAGGTTTGGTTAGAACGATCCTGATGGTGCTGGGAAATCTGTTCGAATTAAAAAGATCAATATTATGCTGCTCATGATCCCAGTCCAGCCCTATGGTCATGGTCAGCATATTCTCTGCAGTAATGTCCCTTTTATTCATGTCACCGTCAAAGTAGCCGGGAATATACCCGTACAACCTGTGATCAAGCTGTATCAGATCCCTGTCCCAGGCCATACCGGTCAACAGGGAGGTAATGCTCTTCGTCACGCCCTTAATATTCGTCTTTTTGTCAATATCACTTTTGTCCCTGAAATAGGATTCAGAAACAAGTTTGCCGTTTCTTACTATCAGCAGGGATTTTGATGTGACAAAACTATTCTCGTCAAACATCATCTCATATATATCCTGCAGCTTACCGACATTGAATCCGTGACTGGCAGCAGGTGCAATCTCCCATCCGTCATAATTCTCCGGCGGTTCATAATTAACAGAGATTTTGTAATCACTTTCAGGAAGGCAGGAATGCAGAAGCATCGCTCCCATGAATAAAAAAAATGGTCCGTATTTAAATATTCCAGTCTTCATATCACCACACAAATGCATTAAAATAGAACCGTAAAAACAAACTGTTTGAAAGATAACTCACAGGCTCCGGTTCAGTAAAACGGGAAAAATCGATCTCATAGCCCAGGCTCAATGACTGTCTCCTGTTATTCGACAAATCCATAATAAACTTTAAATTCGCAGACTGCATTTTATTCAGGGTGGCAAATCCTGCATTTTCATGCAACCTTTTCAAATATTCCCCGAAACCGGGAAGCTGATACGTATAGTGGTTATCTGCCGAAGGTCTCGAAACCATGCCGGCAAGCGGTATATTCAACTCCATAAAAATTTTCCTGTCCCTGTCTATTTCAAGGTCAAAAAAGTACTGAAAATCAACAGTATAGGAGGTAGCCCAGTATATATGGTCCGGGTTCTCATTAACAAACCTGTACATTCTTGAAGTTGCACTTATATTACCGCCCAGGTATGATAATCCATTATCTGATGAAAGTTCCGGTACCATTACAGTAAGCCCCCAACCCATCCGGGGCTGAAAATAATATGCATTAAAATCAAGCCGGTTCCATAAATAATCTACTTTTGCTCCAAGGTGCAAATGCCTGCGCAGATTACTGTAGCTCCTGACGGACAGGATCTTTAAATCTACTCCCGGCCCGTTATAGCGGAGCGGTGAAAAAGAGGCATCCGACAGCTGCATCCAGTGGAAATTTAACGACAGTCCGGAGGTCCTTGTTTCAGGAGACCTGAAAGGATGGTTAGAGTATGTGTCTGAAAGACAAAATACTATTAAAAAGCTGAAACAGACAAAGAATTTCATGTATATGAAACAGGTTATTTAAATTAATAATCAATTAATTACATGTTGCAGGTTATTCATATTCAGTGTTTCAATTCCCATGGATCCCCCTGTTTTATTAATATCTTTTTGTGATACACAGAATCATGGGGATTCATATAACCAGGATTCTGTGTTCTTGTTAATTTCGTTTACGTAAAAAAAGCTGATTTTGTTATAAAAATATGTGTCCGTTTACGTACACAAACAACTAATAACGTACAGAATGTGTTTATCCCATAACCGGCAAGCAATTTTATATTTCTGTGCTATTGTATCTTGTGACAAATGGTATGTTTGTTGTTATATTACCTTTAATAATCGTTTATCAGATAAGCCTTAGCATAAAATGTTTAGAAATTATATTTTAACAGCCCTGCGGAACCTTAAACGGTATAAAAGCTACTCACTTATAAACCTGGCCGGGCTGTCGGTGGGCCTGGCAGCAACCATACTGATCTTCTCCTTCATAATCCATGAATTAAGTTATGACAGGTTCCACGAAAAACATGACCGGATATACCGTATAGGCTCACTTCTTGAAATGGCTGGCGACCATTCCGTAAAAGGTCCGGTTTCCCTGGGATCACTGCCCCCCCTGTTGAAAGATGCAATCCCGGAAATCAGTCATGTTACAAGGGTGGATCCTGCCAGTGTGGAGGTAATGTATGACAACCAGAGGTTCTTTAATAATAAAAGGCTGATTGTCGACGACTCTTTTCTTGAGATATTCACATTCAGGGTTACGGACGGAAATGCCGTCAACCCTCTTTCAGAACCTGGTACAATTATAATTACAGAAGGGCTGGCACAAAAGATATTTGGTCAAAGGAGCGCGATCGGAGAAATCCTCTCCATAAATAACAGGGATTATACAGTAAATGCAGTAACAGAAGATGTGCCGGCAAATTCCCACCTGAAATTCGACCTGCTCATGTCCGTCAGTTCGCTGGGTCTGGATGAAAAACAGTTTCTTGAAAACAAGGGTTTTGACCTTTATGCATATTTTTTACTTAAAGAGGGCATGAATCATAATGAAGCCCTTGAAAACGCAAACGTCTTTATTACTGATTATTACGATGAACTGCTCGAAGGAATGGGGCTCCGGGTAACACCCTTTTTCCAGCAGCTTACCAGGATACACCTGTATTCAGAAGATATTCAGTTCCAAATGGAACCGGGAGGCAGGATATCCAACATATATACTTTTGCCTTCCTTGCCATGTTCATTCTGCTCATTGCCATTGTGAACCATATAAACCTGGTAACTGCCAGGTCGGAGACCAGGAGCCGGGAAGTGGCACTGCGAAAGATCGCTGGCAGTTCAAGATACGATCTGATCAGCCAGTTTATCAGTGAATCATTCTTTGTTACCTTGATTTCACTTGCCATTTCCATATCAATTGTTGAACTTCTCATGCATCCTTTTGGCAACCTTATGGGCAGGGAAATGGCAATTAACTGGTTTAGTCCCCTCTCAGCACTGTTCATCATCGCTATCACTCTTATAACAGGTACCGGAGCCGGTGCATACCCTGCATTTTACCTGTCGGGGTTCAGCCCCCTGAAGATATTCCAGAAGCAGTCAGGTTCAAGGCCGGGTAACCTGCTTAAAGTTATACTTGTTGTTTTTCAGTTCGGTATTTCAATATTTCTTATTATATGCCTTATCATACTTTACTCCCAGACCGCATACATGCATAACAAAGACCTGGGGTTCAACAGGGAAAACGTCCTGATAATCGGGAACGTGACACCGGGAATAACCGAAAGTTTCAGCCCGGTAAAGGGTGAGTTGCTGAAAAACACCCTGATCCTTAATGTCACAGCTTCCGAGGGTATTCCCGGGCAGCAGGCTTCAATTCAAAACAGCTGGCAGGCAGGAGGAAGCCGGGATGATGCAGTAATGGTTTTTGAAAACCGGGTTCAGGACGATTACTTTGAAACATTCCGGATACCGGTAATTCAGGGCAGGACATTCA
>SLOS01000343.1 GCA_007132365.1 Bacteroidales bacterium
CCAGAACAGAAAGAGATTGTAAAGATCTCTCCGCTGTTCCGCAGGTTGGCATATGCTGCCGCTTTAGTGGTTTTAATTGCTGCCGGAAGCCTCAGCTATTTTATGTTTTTCGAATTACAATCACCCCGGCTTATGACACTTCGTACTGGCGAAGATAACAGTACCCTGGTGCGAACTTTCGACGATGGAAGTATTGTATATGTTGCAGATAATTCTGTCCTTAGCTACCCTGCATCATTCACCGGGGGCATGAGAAAGGTCTCCCTGTCAGGGGAAGCATTTTTCGATATTAAATCCCGGATTGACCAGCCTTTTATAATCGAAACAAATTATGCAACAATAGAGGTTATTGGAACAGCTTTCAACCTTAAGTCATATGATGATGATTTTGAACTTATTGTTGAAGATGGATATGTAAAGGTTACACTCAGTGATCTTCCAGGTCATTCTGAAATAGTGGGCCAATGGGAAATGCTCACAGGTACTGCAAACCGGATGGAAAAATACCCGGTGATTGACCGCACGTACCTTTCATGGAGATTGAACAGGATGCAGTTCAGGGATGAAAAACTGGAAAGTATTGCCGCAATTATCAGTAGAAATTATGATGTGAGTATTTATTTCGAGAATGATGCTATAGGGGATAGAAGGTTGAATGTAACTTTTCATGATAATGATATCAACATCATTGCTGAAGTCATAGCATTTGGATTGGGGCTGAATTATGAGATAATGCCTGATTCAGGAATTATGTTCAGCGATAAAAACTAGTTTATTCCGGATTACCCAATCCGGAGCTGATATAAAAAAATATACCATAATGCGGAAAACACCGGGCATATTGCATATATGGTTTATATACAAGAGTTTATCCGGGAAATTAATCCGGATGATAATTCCTGTTGCTGTATTGCTGTGTATATGTCCGGTCTACATCAGAGCTCAGGAAAGTGTAAATGATCAGGTTAATGTTAACACTCAGGAATATAAAAAAACACCGGATAAAGAAATATCCAAAGAGTATGTTTTTAGTCAGACAGTATCCCTTCCCAGGCAGCATACAAGCATATATTCAATCCTTAGCCAGATTTCGGGCCAGACAGGATACTATTTTGTTTATGAAAGCGAAATACTTAACTCTGACAGAAGGGTCAGGCTGAGGGCGGGAAACAGGGCTCTTTCATCATGGCTGGAGGAGATCATAAATGATCCTGCGCTCGATTTAAAAATAATTGAAAATCATATTCTTTTTTACAGGCCTGAAGCTGATAAGCCTGAAAATGTTATTTCTCCGGCAGAGGAATCTGAGAGGGACTATTTTATGGTGCAGGGGCGGGTTATAGATGAAAGCTCCAGGAACCCCCTGGCCTACGCCACAGTCGGTATAAAAGGCAGGGCTGTTGGCATTACTTCCAATTTTGACGGAGTATTCACCCTGAAGCTTTCAAATGATTATCTCGATGACCAAATATCTGTCTCACATATAGGATATCAAAGCCAGGTTCTGCCGGTGCAGCTTTTTATCGACAAGAAGGTGGATATTTTAATGAAGACTGACTATATATCCATTCAGGAAGTTATGATACGTTATTTTGATCCCCGGTTAATAGTCATGTCGGCCCTTGAACGAAAAGACAAAAATTACAGTAATGAACCTGTCTATCATCTGAACTTTTATCGGGAGGGAGTTATGAGAAGCAACCGCTTCATAAATTATTCAGAAGCCGTTTTTCAGGTATACAAATCATCCTACAGCCGGCAATTTGATCAGGATCAGGTAAGGCTTCTCCAGTCGAGGACTATCAGTAATATAGATCAGTCGGATACACTGATACTTAAGATCAGGGCAGGAATAAAAAGCTCACTTGAACTTGATTTTGTCAAGAACGTACCTGATTTTATAAATCCGGAATATTTACATGAATATGACTTTACCAAAGCAGATATTGTTTCCGTCGATGGCAACAGGGCATATGCTGTTGCTTTTGAGCAGAAGGATCATATAACCGATCCGCTATACAAGGGGATTCTCTATATTGACACGGAAAGCCTCGCTTTTCTCGGGGCCGATTTTGAAGTTCATCCAAAATATATAGATAAGGCATATAATCAATTTCTACCCAGAAGAAACAGAGACTTCAGGGCCTCTGTCGAAAAAGCCGTATATACGGTCAGCTACAAATATTATAACGGAAGATATCACCTTAATCATATAAGAGCCGATTTACACCTTCGTTACAGAAGGAGGTACCAGATATTCAGCCATAATTACCATGTTTTTGTTGAGATGGCAACAAGCAAAATCGATACTGAAAAGGTTACCCGGTTCAGCCGGAGGGAAGCTTTGCGCACTGACAGGGTATTCATGGATGGTAATCATGCCTACGACCCTGCATTCTGGGGAGGATACAGCATTGTCGCACCTGAAAAACGAATTACTGATGCACTTTCCAGGATAGAGGGGCAGATTGAGAGTGTGGTGTCAGAGTACTGAGTACTTTTTTTATCGCTCCGGCCTTAAGCAGGCATTCCCTGTATTCATTTTCGGGTATTGACGGACCGGTAATGGCGCTCCCTGTCATAAATGAAAGTGAGGATGCTGTCCGGTCATACTGAATGCTCCTTATGACAACATTGAAATCAAAATCCATTTCAGGTGTAATGTATCCTACTGCACCGGAATATAGTCCGCGTTTACTCTTTTCGTACTGCTCAATTATCTCCATAGCCCTTATCTTGGGTGCTCCTGTCATTGATCCCATTGGGAAGGAAGCCTTTATGATATCAGTAAAGCTGGTGTCATGATTCAACGTGGCTGAAATAGTTGACTGCATCTGGTGAACCCTTGGGTATGGATATATTCCACATAATTCTTCAACATTCACTGAGGCCCTGGCAGCAATCCTGGACAGGTCATTCCTTACAAGATCTGTTATCATTATGTTTTCAGCCCTCTCTTTTGGATCATTGTTCAGTATTTCTAAAAGTTTTGTGTCCTCTTCAGGTGTCTTCCCCCTTCCCGCTGTTCCCTTGATTGGTTGTGAAATGATCCTGTTGCCTGTTTTCTTTAAAAATCGTTCGGGACTGGAGCATAGCAGATATTTCTCATTTTGTCTGTAAAAACAGGAAAATGGGGTGGGAGATTCTTCAATCAGCTTCAGCCAGGTTGACAGAGGGTCAATGCGGGCTTTCTCTGAAAAAAACTCCTGGCAGAAATTAACTTCATAAATATCACCTCTTTGAATATGGACTTTTATTTGTTCAACTGTTTCCAGATAGGCGGATCTGGAGATTACTTCTTCAATTTTACCTATTCTGTTAACTCCATTCAGGTGAACGGGGCTGCTTTCTATTTCTGCTATCAGTTTCCTGACCTTCTCTTCACCTGTGTAATCCGGGTGCCATCCTGCTTCCAGCCTGTTGTTACGGATTATAAATATGTATACGGGTATAAAAAAACCGGCCGGAGGGAATTTTATTCTGTCCGGATGACCGGAAGTGAGATTTTCAATTTCATTTTTCAGATCATACCCAAGGTGCCCGAAAAGCCAGTCATCTCTTCCTGATAAGAATTCTTCAAGTGAGTTCATCCAATTGCCATCTTCTGCTCTTAAATTATCAAGTGAATCAAAAGCGGCAATAAAATCATAACTATGACAGGCATGGGGAAAAGGGAAAAGACTCCGGTAATCATTGGAGTTAAGTATAGCTATATCTCGGAATTCCTTTCCCCAGGACAGGAGTTTCCTGATGAAAAGGCCAGGGTCATTAATGTGAAAACTGCTGAATTGACGCATTCCGTAAAAATAATAATTGTGCCTGAGTTATAATTTTTTACAACCGGAATAATTTATCTTTCAGCGGAAGGGAAGTATATCCGGTGCTCCAATTTTAAATCCGTCAGGAATATGCCTTCGTTCGCTTATCATATAGAATAACCTTGTTGAGGCCGAATCAGGCAGCCTTGGAAAATAGGCAAATCTGAACTGCAGGGTTGGAAAAACCAGATGTTCGTTTCGCATTCTCATTCCAATGCCAAAACCGCTGTAAAAACTGTCATTCATTATTGGCCTGCTACCATCCCCTATCCACCCGAGGTCTGCCATTGCATAAAGGGCATATCTGAAACCGTACCAGTTATTTTTTGCATACAGCATGGTTTCCGTCTGCAGTGTAAGCTTTTTTGTCCCTCTGAGAGCATCGCTTCTCAGTCCCCTGATCCCATAATGGTTACTGATACTTATCATTTCGTCTTCAAACCTTGCAATTCCCTTTGTAAAGTTAAGGGTAAGAAACTGCCGGAGATAAAACCTGTTTAAGTCCACCAGCTTTGAGAAACCCGAGGTTTCGAGTCTCAGTACACCCTGTTCATATACTCCCTCATTCAGAAACCCCCCCAGGGACAAACTGTTATTGAGGTAGAATCTGTTTTGCAGATAATTGCTGGTCATAATACTGAATCCCGAATACCAGCGTGGGAAAAACTGGGATGTTTCATATCCGGCCGTAGCTTCCAACCTGGTTCCCATTGGAATATCTTCAGTCGGGCCGAATCCATAGATATAGTTGCTTTTAAGATACCCGAGCTGAATCAGGGTAAGGTTTACAAGAAAGAGGTTCCTGTCGTGGAATTCATATCTGGTTTTCTCGTCTATTTCCGGGCGGTCAAAGTAAATATTCCGGTTGAACCTTGATGTAATGTATATGTTCCTTCTTTTATATGAATCTTTTAAAGGTAAAAGGAATGATCGTCCGAACCACATATCATATTCATGGTAGTTAAGTTTATGATTGTAAAAAGAGGTGTCCGGGAAGATGAAGTTGTCAGTTAACCGCGAAGTTGTAAATTCCAAACCCCCGGCATACTTCATAGATGGGGTCAGGAAGTTCCTTATAGTGTTGATCCGGAATGTGTTATTTCCAAAAGCGTCAAGATAACTGATCCCTGCATCTATGAAATTGCCCCTGATATTGTTAATTCTCAATCTTGTCCCATATCCAAACAGTTTATCTGCTCCTCCGTCAAAAAAAATACTGGTCTGAAGTTCCTGTCCCCAACCGAAAACATTCCTGTCATAAAGTTCAATTTTTCCTTTATCAATTTCATGCATGTCCATGTCGAAACCCTTTGACCAGCGGTCTTTTGTCACAACCACAATATCTGCAAAGCCCGGATTTAATTTATCCTCAAGGATATATATCCGGGCATCTTCCAGATATGATAACTGCCTCAGAATACGTTCGTTGTCACCAAACAGGAAAGGGTCAATCCTGTCTCCTGGTTTGAAAAGAAGGTTGTTTTTTATTACTCTCTGGTTGGTGTTGAAATGTAGAAGCATCCCGATCCTTTCAAGCCTGTCCGGTGAATGATATACCGGATCGTCAATGCTGGGTGCCAGTAAATTTGTGGAACTGAAGCTGATATTCCTTATAATCAATCCCTCGTATTCTTCAAACTCATTTTCGCTTCTTCGGGGCTGCATGACCTGTTTCCGGGCAGCTACCTGGTTTTTAACTATAAACTCGTGCAGCCATCTTGTAATATATCTGTGTTGTGCCGCTTCCCTCAGGTTATTATATAAAATCAGTTCATGAGCATTAATTCCGTAATAGTCTCGCCCCCGGGTTGTAAATGAATGAAGGCCATTTAAAGGATCAATATTCATCCCTTCTGCTTTAATGGATAATGCAACGGGTTTTCCTGCTAATGGCTGGAAAGACAGTATTAGGCTGTCATTTTCCATTTTTGCTGACAGTGAAGTCGAGGCAATAAGAAATACTGCTATAATTAAGGCTCTGTTATGCAAAAGACAGTTTGTTTGGTCTGTGGTAAATTTACTGCTTTTACAGAAGAAATTTAGCTATTTGCAATTATACAGCATTGGTTCATAATCTGAGAAAATGATAATTTAACATTTATAGTTCATAGAGTGGTATTGGCAAGTGAAAAAAAAAATCAGGGACGCTTCCCGTTATACTATTTTTTTTACCTTTACCTGTCCATTTTGATTGGAACTTGTTTTCTTCAGATAAATTATTTTTAACTTAAATTATATATATTCTTATGAATGAGTATGTTATAGGCATTGATATCGGGGGGACCTTTACAAAATCCGGGTTTGTGGACCGTGACGGTAATTGTTTTGCCGAAAGTGTTACACCAACTGATGTTTATGATAATGTTGATGATTATCTTGCAAATCTTATCAAAGAGCTTAAAAAATCTGAAAAACAACTTGATGGTTCTTTTAAGATTGCCGGCGTCGGTATAGGTGCTCCAAACGGGAACTATCACAACGGAACCATAGAAAATGCCACCAACCTCAAGTGGCGGGGGGTTATAAACTTTGCCGATATGGTCAAAAAGCATTACAACCTTCCTGTAAGGCTGACCAACGATGCCAATGCTGCAGCTCTTGGAGAGATGGTTTATGGGGGGGCGAAAGAAATGAAGGATTTTATAATGATTACTCTGGGAACTGGTCTGGGAAGCGGTTTAGTTGTTAATGGGGATCTCGTTTATGGTCATGATGGTTTTGCGGGTGAACTCGGACATGTAAATGTAGTTGAAAATGGCAGAAAATGCGGTTGTGGTAACTATGGTTGCCTGGAAACCTACGTTTCTGCCCCCGGAATTAAAAAAACAGTTTTTGAGCTTCTGGCATCTGACAGCAACGGTAGTGAACTTGTTAATTACAGTTTTGATCAGTTGGATTCGGAGATGATCTATAATGCTGCTGTTAAAAATGACCCTGTAGCACTGAAAGCATTTGATGTTACCGGTAAGATTCTTGGAAGAAAACTGGCTGATTCTGTTGCACATACCAGTCCGGAAGCTATATTTCTATTTGGAGGTCTCTCAAAATCAGGTGATTATATTTTCAAGCCAACAATAAAATACATGGAGGAGAGTGTAATGGGAACCTTCAGGAACAAGGTCAGAATACTGCCCTCACAACTGACAGATAAGAATGCCGCGGTTATGGGAGCCAGTGCCCTGATCTGGAAGGAACTTGATAAATAAAATTATTTGCTGAAGTTTTTTCGGAAATCTTTTATAATACCTCAAATCAACTAAAATTACTAACTAAAACTCATCACCATGTCAAATCAAAACAATACTTTGAAGGTGGGAATGATTTTCATTTCCATGATTTATTTCATTTTCGGTTTTGTGACCACATTTATAATTACCCTGAGTGACCCTGTAATGGAAGCTTTCGATCTAACATATGCACAGGGTTTTCTGGTTAATTCAGCCTTTTTTATTTCATATGCTATTTTTTCAATTCCTTCCGGAAGTGTGGTTAAAAGAATTGGTTATAAGAACTCCATATTTTTAGGACTTCTTCTGATGTCATTTGCAGGATTTTTATTTTTTCCTGCTATCAGGACGGAATCCTATCCTTTCTTTCTTGGAGCTATAATGCTTCTTTCACTTGGTGTAGTTATTCTGCAGACATCATGCAATCCCTTTGTTACAAAGCTTGGACCTCCTGAAACAGCGTCAGGACGCCTTAATCTTACCATGGCACTTAATTCTATTGCCACCTGGTTAGCACCGCTTTTAATCGTTGCCCTTATACTTCCTGCTGCTGTTCCTGCAGCTGCAGAAGCTGTTACTGGTGTAGTAGATGCTATGGTTCCCGAAGGGATCAGACCAGCCGATCTTCTTCCTCCATTCATAATTATAGCTGGTGTTATTTTGCTGGTAGCTATTGGTATACGGTTTATTAATCTTCCGGTACTAAGCCAGGAAGGTCTCGGGAATTACAGAACAGTTTTCAAATACAGGCATATGATTCTGGGTGCCATCGGTATCTTTTGCTATGTTGGAGCTGAAGTTGGTATTGGAACAGCTATTTCCTCCTATGTTGTTCAACCCGGACTTGGTGGCGGAATCAGCAGGGAACTGGCATTGAAATTTGTCGGTCTTTACTGGGCAGGTGCCATGGTTGGACGCCTTTTCGGAGCGATAGCCCTGTCAGATATCCAGAAGAAGAACTTAAAACTTGTTTTTGCGGGACTGGTAGTGGTTTGGGCCTTTGTAGTTGGTTTTGTAACATTGGAGTACAGTATACCGATGTCTCTTACTTTCCTTGGCTTTGCAGTGGTTAATTATTTACTCATGAAGATCGGAAAGGGAAAGGCCAACCTTGTTCTTTCCGTTTTTGCAATAATTGCTGTTATAATGGCAACAACTTCAATGCTTACTTCAGGTAAGGTTGCGCTCTGGACAATTGTGTCAATTGGATTGTTCAACTCGGTTATGTTCCCCAATATATATGCACTTGCAGTTAAAGGACTTGACAAAAGCGAGGTCAGTCTTGCTACCGGAGTAATTAACACATTTATTGTTGGTGGTGCAGTTGTTCCCCTGTTAATGGGTTTTGTGGGTGATGCATTAAATATACAATACTCATTTATTGTACCGGTGATATGTTACCTGTATATATTATTCTATGCATTGGTAGGCAGTAAACTCAAACCAGTTGGTGAAACAGCAGCATCCGGTCCTGATACTTCAGCTTAATTGTATCCCGTATAAATTAATAAACAGGCTGTCTCTCAAAGGCAGCCTGTTTATTTTATACCGGCCTTGCCTGTTCCATTCGGGTTAATGTGTATCAATGATTAAGTGACCATTGGTTTCCCGGGTCGGCTTGTTATTTTTCAGGATATTCCTGTTCCGGTTTTCTCTTGATCAATTTATTGAAATATAGATATATGATCACTATTGCGATCAGTGCCAGGAATAATTTTATGTAAGGCGTAAATTTGTACATATTATGTTATGGTTTGTCCAGAACATTTTTTATTACCCTCAAGCGGTGGGTATACTGCTTTAATGTACTATTATAGATACCCTGATGATCTATCCTGTCAACCCTCACCCGTGCGGAAGCATGTACTATCTGCTGATTCCTGATTATTATTCCGGTATGGATGATCTCTCCCTCTTCATTATCGAAAAATGCAAGATCCCCGGGTTGTGCTTCGTCCGCGAAATTTACGTTTATACCCTCTGCAACCTGCTGGCGGGCATCCCTTGGTATTTTTATGCCGAATAGTTTCATAACTGTTTGAGTAAGCCCTGAACAATCCATGCCAAAGGGGTTTTTCCCTCCCCAAAGATAGGGTATATTCATAAATCCAAGAGCGGCCTGTCCAATATTTTCCCTTATGTTTTCCCGGGTGTAAAAAAATGGCTCTTGCTGACAGTGAAAATGAAGGTCATCTATCCGGAAACTGTTTGATGCAGGTTTATATGCATATATTGAACTTCCTGCAGGGATATAAATCGGATGTTTACTCATATTATTTTTCACGGGCAGGATAAGATTTCCAAGTACCCTGAAATCTGAGTTAATCATGCTTAAGGCGGATTCTTCAGGAACATCCGTTATCATAGGATTGTAAAGCCAACCCTGGTATCCGTCATGGCATATTTCAACAAAGCTCCATTTTTGCTGTTTTTCAATTATCGTTACGTACTCTCCGAAAAGCAGCTGGCTGATCATTTCATCTTTTTCAGAAGCCCCTGATCTTAAAGGAACGACAGGTAAAACAGATACTGCATATTGCATATATTAACAGTCAATTGATAAAACCTACTCAAACCTACATGTTTTTTTTATAATTATCAATCCTGATTGAAGGGAAGTTGACAACAAAATATTTTCCAGGTCATATCATCCTTTAAAATTGTATATTTCTCCTGTAAAAAATCATAAATTTTGTCTGAATAAAATATCCAAAATTTTTGCTTACAGTCGGAACCGCTTTGCTTTCCCATAAAATTTTTTTCATCTGTCTGTGTTTAATTTTAGATGAAAAAAATTTCATGTACATTTGTTTTTACGTTTGATTAAATGTGCATTATATAAATCGTGGAAAAAATTGTTGAAATACTAAAAAGGAATTATAACAGCATAAGCGTGATTTCGCTTTTCCTGATTACCGGGTTGCTTATTCTCTATTTTCTTCCGCGGGAGGGAAAATTCAGGTATGAATATCAAAGAGGACGTCCCTGGATGCATGAAACTCTTATTGCCCCGTTTAATTTCCCAATCTATAAAACTGAGGCCGAACTGAGCGCAGAAAGAGACAGCATACTCACTGATTTCCATCATTACTTCCAATATGACAGCCTTGTACATGATTACATTATATCAACCTATCACAGGTACCTGGAAAGCAGATGGAAAGAATTCATTTCTGACCGGTTTGATGTGGAAGAGGATCAGTTTGAGCGGTTTTTTAAGGATAATCCAGGTTTAAACTCTTTAATAGATGATTTTATATCATACAGCACAAGTTTATTAGATTATGTCTATGAACGGGGAATAATAGCCCCGGGTGAAACTGCCGACAGGATTGTCACCTCACGGGAATCAATAATTATTGTGAAGGATAACATCGGTGAGAGAACTCCACCGGATGGTTTTTACAGGCAAAGATCAGCCTATGAGTACATAAAGGAAAATGTTGAAAAATGGATTTCTGCGGAATTATCGAACATGCCTTCAAACATGCCTGAATTTTTGCGGTCCATTGAATTCAGCGATTATATTGTACCAAATTTGCATTACGACCAGGCAATGACAGACAGGGTTCGTCAAAGCCTGCTTGATGAAATTTCGCTTGCAAGGGGCATGGTACAATCTGGTGAGCGCATTGTTTCAAAGGGCGACCTTATTACCAATGAAGTTTTTCAAATACTTGAATCACTTAGAAGAGAATATGAATCAAGGCTGAGGGGAGCAAACCTGAATCTGATATTGCTTGGACAGGTAATACTTGTATTTTCATTGCTGATTATCCTTTACTTTTTTTTGTATCATTTCAGGCACGAAATTCTGATTAATATAAGGAAAACACTTTTTATACTTTTTCTGCTCTTTTTAATGGTATTTGTTTCGATCATGATCATCAGGTTCAGCATGATAAATTTCTATATAGTTCCTTTTGCCATAGTACCGATCATTATAAGGACCTTCTATGATGAGAGACTTGCACTGTTCGTGCATACCATTATACTCCTGCTTGTCGGATTCTTTGCTCCCAACAGTTTTGAATTTGTTTTTCTCAATTTCGTAATAGGTATAGTAGCCATATTCAGCCTGACCAATATTTACAGGCGAAGTAAACTTTTCCTTACAGCAGTTATAATTATTTTCTCCTATTCATTGCTATATTTTGGAATAGCCATTATCCAGGAGCGAAGTATAGCTTCAATTGATCTCATTAACTTTGCATGGTTCGGCGGAAACGGTCTGCTGGTTCTGACCACCTATCCCCTGCTGTATATTTTTGAGAAGACATTTGGTTTTATATCGGATGCCACACTTATGGAATTGTCTGATACCAATCAGCCACTCCTGCGAAAACTTGCTGAGGAAGCACCTGGTACCTTCCAGCACTCGATACAGGTGGCAAACCTTGCTGAAGCTGCTGTTTATGAGATTGGAGGGAATCCTTTACTTGTCAGGACAGGGGCGCTCTATCATGATATTGGCAAGATGACAAATCCTTTTTATTTTGTTGAAAACCAAACTTCAGGGTATAACCCTCATGATTCACTTGAGTTTGAAGAGAGTGCACAAATGATAATCTCTCATGTTACCAAAGGGGTTGAAATGGGAAAAAAGAATAATCTTCCCCAGCAGATAATTGATTTCATCCGGACTCATCATGGAACAACACGGGTACAATATTTTTACAAGTCCTATCTCAGAAAATATCCAAATGATGAGGTAGATGCAGCCAGGTATACGTATCCCGGACCAAAGCCGTTTTCACGGGAAACAGCCGTCCTGATGATGGCAGATTCAGTTGAGGCTGCGTCCAGAAGCCTTAAGGAAATAAATGCTGATTCAATCAATTCCCTGGTGGAATCAATTATAGACTACCAGGTAATTGAAGAGCAGTTCAGCAACACTGAAATTACTTTCAGGGATATATCAAGGATAAAGGAAGTGTACAAGAAAAAGCTCCGAAATATCTATCATGCCAGGGTTGAATACCCTGAATAGTGATTATTACCAGCGCATATCTATCACCTCAACTCCCGGATGGTCTGATTCGTTAAAAACAAAGTATGATTCAGGTAACGTTTTTGTCTTATCATAACTGTTAACAATAAAGGTATACCTGTTACCATCTTTCCCTGCAATTACTGCCGAATGGAGAAAATTGCTGTTCCTGCCTATGAAAAGCTTGACAGTGTGAAAATCCCGGTCAAGATCCACAGGATGCAGGTCTATTTCGTACAGCCTGTATCCTGATTCATTTATTTCTCCCACCAGCCTGTATTTGAATTCTTCATCATACATAGTGAAGAGTTTTGCCGGATTTGACATTAGTCCGCCCTCTTCTTCATCCGGATCGCTTATCATAACTTCATTTACATCCGGCATATAGGTAAATATTGATTTTCCGTCAAACCATGTTTCGGTTCCCATGATTTTCAGCCTGTATTTTTCATCTTTGATAGTCAGTTCTCCGTCAAACTGGTCAATTATCTCGTCTTTCATACTCGACATGATAATTGTAAAATCCAGTACCACAGATGGTGCTGACAAGGTTTGTGCCGAAAAATCCTCCAGGATCTTTCCGGCTCTTTCATCCTTTTGAGCGTTCAGATGGATGCTGTATAGAAACAGAATAAATATTGATATAAAATTAATTTTGTTCATTAACTGATTGTAATTATTTATTAATTATTCATCTCCTTCAATAACTGTTCCAAACTGTATTCATCATTGATTAAAACCTGCCTTGCCTTGCTGCCTTCAAACGGGCCCACTATTCCCGCTGCTTCCAGCTGATCAATCAAGCGGCCGGCACGGTTATATCCGATCGAGAATTTTCTCTGAATCAGGGAAGTTGATCCCTGTTGATGCTGTACAACCAGCCTGGCAGCCTCATCAAAAATATCATCTCTTTTTCTCAGGTCGACTTCTGCCGATTCAGTACCAGTATCTCCAACATATTCAGGCAGCTGATGAGCGGTGGTGTAGCCTTTCTGTGACCCAATAAATTCCGTTATCCGGTCAATTTCATCAGTATCAATAAAGGCGCATTGCAACCTTATCATCTCACTCCCGGCAGTGATAAGCATGTCACCCCGTCCTATGAGCTGGTTGGCTCCGGGAGTATCGAGGATTGTTCTTGAATCCATCATGGAAGTTACCCTGAAGGCTATACGGCTCGGGAAATTTGCCTTTATCACGCCGGTAATGATATTTGTAGTTGGACGTTGTGTAGCTATGACAAGATGTATCCCTATTGCCCTTGCCAGTTGCGCCAGTCTCGCAAGCGGTGTCTCTATCTCCCTTCCGGCAGTCATTATCAGGTCGGCAAATTCATCAATAATAACAACTATATAGGGCAGGTAGCGGTGGCCTTTAACCGGATTGAGGCGCCGGCCAATGAACTTTGCATTATATTCTTTTATATTTCTGACATGTGCCTCTTTGAGCAGATCATATCGCTCATCCATTTCTATGGTGAGTGATTGCAGGGTGTGTATGACCTTTTGGGTGTCTGTGATTATTGCTTCTTCCGTGTCAGGAAGTTTAGCAAGATAATGGCACTCTATTTTTGAGTAAACAGTCAGCTCCACCTTTTTTGGGTCAATAAGCACAAATTTCAATTGTGCCGGATGTTTTTTATATAAAAGCGATGTGAGTATTGCATTCAGCCCTACCGATTTCCCCTGGCCTGTTGCCCCTGCAATAAGAAGGTGAGGCATCCGGGTAAGGTCCACTGCATAGGTCTCGTTCGAAATTGTTTTTCCCAGAACTATAGGGAGCTCGTATTTGGCCTCCTGAAATTTTACTGAACTGATAACTGATCTCATTGAAACTATTTCAGGATTCTGGTTGGGGACTTCAATGCCGATTGTCCCTCTGCCAGGGATCGGGGCAATAATTCTTATCCCCAGGGCCGAAAGACTTAATGCAATGTCATCTTCCAGATTTTTTATTTTTGATATGCGAATGCCGGGCGCCGGCACTATCTCGTATAGTGTCACTGTGGGTCCTATAGTTGCTGTAATTTTATCTATCTGTATTTTGTAATTTGCCAGGGTTTCAACTATCCGGTTTTTGTTATTTATAAGCTCTTCCTTGCTGACCGGGCTTTCAGAAGATTTATATGGCTCAAGAAGGCTGATTGGAGGGAACCTGTAAGATGGAAGATCCAGGGTCGGATCATAGTCCTCTACCTGATGGGCATTTATAATGTCATCAGAAAGGCTTTTTTCATCGGGGTTTTTCTCTTTCACATGAAGTTTTACACTGACTTGCTGATGGTCTTTTGAACCTTCATCGTATAAATTGTCTTGCAGGCCTGTTTCATTTTCACTTTCAATTTCAAAAGGCTCTTCTCCTGGTATTTTTTCATCTTCCCCGGATTCATGTTCTTCTTCCATGACGGAACCCGGGTCTTTATCTGCATTTTCAACTATACCGGTCTCCGTTTTTTTAAACCTCAGCCTGCTGATCAGGTTCCTTATAGCTGATAATGAACCTTTAAAAGAAAAAAGTACAAAAGAAAAAATTAGCATGATCACCAGGAATGCAGTTCCGGTTTTACCAATAAAGGCGTTGAGCCATTCTGCCATAAAATATCCGTGGGCGCCTCCGGGCCCGCTTCCCAGAAAACCACCTGCATCGCTAAAAAGATAACCAAGGCACAAAGATAAAAGTATAGCCCCTGTAACTGTTATTCTGAATATCCTGCCATAATTAAGCAGTCTTACCCTGATTAATTTGAAGCCGGTCAGGATAAGAAGAAAAGGTACGCTGAATGAGGCTATCCCGAACCATTTGTTTAAAAAAAGCGATGATAGCCAGGCACCAGTTTTACCAGCCCAGTTTTCAACCCTTATATCGGAATTAGAGATTATTTTTTCCCATTCAAAGCTCTGGTCATTTTTCCACGTAAAAAAGTAGGATACAAATGCTAACGTAAGAAACAGGGCGAATATGAGGATAAAACCACCCAGTGACAATCTGAAACGTTCATCTTTGAAAAAGCTGATAATCCTGTTTTTCTTTTTCCTGGTATTCACCTTTTTTTCTTTAGCTGAAGCCATAATATTTTATCAGTGAGATTACTTGCTGATGATAAAAAAATATTTTTTTGCTTTTACCCGAATTAAGTACCTTAACCTTATTGGTGCAAAATTGCAAAATATTATCCAAGTTCCCCTTTTTTTTTAAAAATATAAGAATACCTGTTTTAACGGCAGCTATTTCGGGCACAGGTTTATTAATGTGGGGAAAATATTATAGCTTTGTAAATTTGATTGTTTGATAATAAATATCTGTTTATGTGTAAATTAGCTGTCATAGCCCTTGGTGGTAACGCATTGTTGCGCGGTGATCAATCCGGCACCATAGATGAACAGGAACAAAACACTACCGATACCCTTGAGAATCTGATCTTCCTTTTAGAGGAGGGATATAACCTGGTAATTACCCATGGAAATGGCCCACAGGTAGGTAATATCCTTATGAGGAATGATGCCGGTGAGCAGATTTATGATATACCGCAGATGCCCCTGGATATTTGTGTTGCTGATTCCCAGGGAGGTATAGGGTATATGATCGAACGAATGATGCATAATGTACTGAAAAAACATAATATCACCAGAGAGATAGTAACTCTCGTTACAATGGTGGAGGTGGAGAAAAATGACCCTGCATTTGAAAACCCCACTAAACGTGTGGGCCGCATATATAATAAAGAGCAGGCCGACAAGCTTGCAAAGGATAAGGGCTGGGAGTTCAGGGAAGAAGTTAAGGTAAAGGAAGGATGGCGCAGGGTGGTTCCTTCTCCGCAACCTATCAGTATCCTGAATGAAAAGGTAGTGGAGGCTATGGCCAGAAGAGGAACCATTGTAATTGCTTCCGGGGGTGGCGGTATTCCTGTTTATTACGACGAAAAAGGGAATGTCCGGCCTTCTGAGGCGGTAATTGACAAGGATCTGGCCGGATCACTTCTGGCTGCAAGTATCGGGGCTGATGAGTTTTACATACTTACTGATGTTCCTTATGTTTATATTAATTTTAACAAACCTGACCAGCAGGTTGTTGAATTCCTTAATCTGGCCGATACCAGGAATTATCTTGCAGAAGGGATGTTCGCCGAAGGAAGCATGGCTCCAAAGATCAGGGCCTGTATGCAATTTGTAGAAAAGGGCGGGGAAAAAAGCGTGATAACTGAGGCATTTAAATTAGCCGATAAAAAATATGGCACAAAAATAACCATGGAATATGAGGACTGATTATCCACGCGTCAACAGCTACTATTTGTTTAATTTAAAATATTGAAAACATGGCCTTTAATTTAAAAAACCGTCATTTCCTGAAATTACTGGATTTTACTCCCAAAGAGATTAAATTTCTGCTGGATTTGTCTGCAAGTCTTAAATCAGCAAAGTATTCCGGCACGGAACAGCAAATGTTAAAAGGAAAAAACATTGCACTGATTTTTGAGAAAACATCCACCCGAACCCGCTGTGCTTTTGAAGTGGCAGCTTTTGACCAGGGAGCACATGTAACCTATCTGGGGCCTTCAGGTTCACAGATTGGTCACAAGGAATCGATGAAAGATACGGCCAGGGTTCTTGGAGGGATGTATGACGGCATCGAATACAGGGGCTTTGGCCAGGCGATTGTGGAGGAACTTGCCCGGTACGCAGGTGTTCCTGTATGGAACGGGCTGACGGATGAATTTCATCCAACGCAGGTTCTTGCCGACCTGCTGACCATGATGGAGAATTGCGACAGACCTCTTTCAAAGATCACGTTCTGCTATCTGGGCGACGCGCGCAACAACGTGGGTAATTCACTTATGGTAGGTGCTGCCAGGATGGGTATGGATTTCAGGGCTGCAGCTCCCCCCGAATGCCAGCCTGAGCGTGAACTTGTGGATAAATGCCTTGAAATTGCCGGAGAGACCGGTGCAAGGATTACAATTACCGAAGATGTAAGGGAAGCTGTGGCGGGAGTCGATTTTCTCTACACAGATGTGTGGGTTTCAATGGGTGAACCGGATTCTGCCTGGGAAAAAAGGATCAAATTGCTTAAGCCATACCAGGTAAATAAACAGGTCATTGAATGGACCGGTAACCCGGGGGTAAAGTTTCTTCATTGCCTTCCGGCATTCCATAACCGCGAGACTAAGGTTGGTGAAGAGATATACCAGAAGTTCGGTCTTGAAGCCATGGAGGTGACCGATGATGTATTTGAGTCAGACCACTCTGTTGTTTTTGACCAGTCCGAGAACCGGATGCACACCATTAAAGCAGTCATGGTTGCAACCCTGGGGTAATTATTTCTGTTTCTGTCAAAGCATCCTTCCCGGTTTTTTACATCTTATTTTTTTTCTATTCAAACATTAATTCATAACTTGTTAATGATTTTGTTAATTCATTTTTCAGGATAAAATTTTCAGTTATGACAATTTACATTGGGAATATTCCTTATTCCTTGAAAGAAGCCGATATCGAGCAGTTATTTGCCGAATTCGGATCAGTATTGTCTGTAAAGATAATTTCTGATAAATTTACCCACAGATCAAAAGGTTACGGTTTTGTTGAAATGGAAAATGAGGCTGAGGGCGAAAAAGCGATTGAGAATCTCAATGGCAGGGATGTATTGGGAAGGAACCTTAAGGTAAGCAGGGCCAACCCGAGAAAAAACAAAAGAGAGGTATAGGTTAGTCAGTTATC
>SLOS01000152.1 GCA_007132365.1 Bacteroidales bacterium
GATATATATACCGATTTGCTTCTTCGCTCCGATTTGATTGTGGAATTGAGCGATTCCGGAAATAATGTGTATGATTACCGGTCTCACGGACTTTTCAGGCATATTAAAACCGTTGATGAGGAGTGGGCGCTGATAGAACTGGGCCTGAATATACATCAGCCCGGCAACAAGATTAAATTCAGATTGAGCAACAGAATTTTAAGAAACAATTTCTACATTATCGATCATGTAATGATACGTCCTGAAAACATTAACGTTTACGAGCATACGGACGATTATTTAATGAAAAACAACAGGTTTTATCTTAAACAATAGAATTATTAAAAATTATCTTTGAATTATGCGGGAAGCTTCAGCTAAAAAGCATGCCTTAATGGTTGCAGGGTTAAAAAGAGTGCTGGGAATAATTATGCTATATATAGAGAAGTGGCATAACTTTCTCTCTTTGCTTCTTTTTATTTTGATACTGATCTTATTCCGGTATGTCTCTCTGGTAAATACCCCTCCGCAATCTACTCATATATGGCGGCAATCTGATTGTGCTTCATTGGCTTTGAACTATTACCAGGATGGAATGAGGTTTTCTCATCCTGAAATCCATAACCTCCATGCAGATGAGGGTACTACCGGTCATTCTGTTTCAGAGTTTCCCTTTTTATATTATACAGTTGCCGGATTATATCGGGTATTTGGTTATAATCACTGGGTTTACCGGGGACTGTGGACGATCATCCTGTTAATTGGTTTCTTTTGCCTTTACAGGTTCATCTGGTTTTTTACTGGGTCTAAAGTTCACTCATTGCTTGGTGCCTTGCTTATTTTCATTTCACCGGTATTGATATTTTATGGAAATTCATTTCTTCCCGATGTTCCTGCATTTGCTTTTACTCTGGCAGGATGGATGATATTTGCCAAATGGATTAAAGAACGAAAGACAGGGTTTTTATATCTGGTTGCCTTTTTTTTTATGCTGGGTGGGATGTTGAAAGTAACTGCACTAATAAGTTTTTTCTCACTTGCCGGGATCTGGCTCCTGGAATTATTGGGGGCAAGGACTGGTAAGAATAATTCCAGGGTTTTCACTGAAATATGGAAATCAGCACTACCATTTATTATTGCATTTGTTGTTGTTACAGTCTGGTACCTTTGGGCCTGGCGCTTTAACGAAATGCACGGCACAAAGTATTTTTCAATGCGTACCTGCCCGATATGGAATCCTTCATCCTGTATTATTGGCAGCCTGTCTGATGTTACAATGAACATCAGGGATCTTTGGATGCCTCATCTCTTAAATAAACCTATGCAGGTTTTTTTGAGCTTATGTGCTGCGTTTATTATATTATTTATTAGGAAGGCAAACCGAATGTTGCTGTTAATCACAACTTTTACTTTTGTCGGGTCTGTATTATTTATTCTTATCTGGTTTACCGCCTTTCGTGACCATGACTATTATTTTATAAATCTCTATATATTTCCCGTATTCCTTATAATCACATCTTTCGAATTAGCCGCAAAATATTTTAGAAAGAGTTTACATTCCCCCATGTTAATTATAATCATGACGGGATTAACCGTGTATGGGGTTTTTTATACGTTTGGGAAACAAAACCTCCGTTACGATAGCTGGATGAACAATCAGCATTGGCAGTTTGCCGATATCAGGTCTGTTGCTCCTCTGATTGAACAGCTGGGGGTCAATCCTGAAGATCTTATTGTGAGCATTCCTGATGAAACCTCGGGTTACACACTTTACATTCTTAACAGAAAAGGTTGGACCCTGTTTTTTAATCAGGCCGGGGATAGCTTGTCGCTGGCTGATTGCATTGATAAAGGTGCACGATTCCTGTTTATATCTGACTTTCCAAATACAATTGAGAAGAAGCCTTACTTAAAGCACTTTGTTGAAGAACCTGTTGGCATTTACAACAATCTGCAAATATTCAGAATTGATGGTAAGCAGCATCATAAGAAATTATACCAGGTTACTGACACTCTTTTTTATCTGACGGATGTTAATGGAAGAAGAAACTTGTTACTGAATGAGAACGATCAATTCGGGTTTACCACAACTGTTCCGGTATACCCGAATTCAACATTTAAGGCAAGTGTCTGGAAGAAATCGGTTTCAGGAAAAGGTAAACTTGTGGTTTCTTCAAAAAAACCAGAAAACTTTTACCATTCTGTTGAAGGAGGAGTTTTTTCGCCAGACACAGGATGGGAATTTTGTGAGATCGAACTCCGGTTTGACAATAAGTCCGGGCTTGATGAGCTCCTGGTTTATGTTTGGAATCCTGACAGGGAAGATGTTCTTTTTGATAACCTGCAAATTCTCATAACCAGAGATGTGCCTGAAATTATTTCACTATACGATGATCAATTGGACTTTTAATATATTATTTGTTAATTAAACAGATGAGATTAAGCAGAGGCTTTACCAGGTTTTTTATATTTATGTTTGATAATCTTATACCCCCTGTTCTGCGTGATAATAAATGTTTCATGTGGCTCTTTTTTTATCCTCTTTTCGGGAACAAAGCCCGATATTTCATGGAGTTTAAGGAAAAGGCCCCCTTTTTAACTGAAGAGGAATACAATAATTATTATAAGTTTTTAGCGGATAAGCACTTTGAAAGAAAAACCAGCCTTAATAACAAAACGGTAAAGTATATCCGGGAAAATGTTTCGGGTGACAAAATACTTGATATTGCCTGCGGAGGGGGTTATATGGTTCAGTTTCTGGCTGAAAAGTTTCCGCAGAAGCAAATTTTCGGAATGGATATAATTGTCCCCGACCTGGCAGAAAAATCGCAAAATGTATTCCTCAGGACCGGGAATATTGAAAATATTGATTTTCCGGATAATTATTTTGATACAGTCATTTGTGCACATACCCTGGAGCATGTTCAGGACATAAACAGGGCCATTGGTGAACTGAGGAGGGTGTGCAGTCAGAAATTGATTATTGTGGTTCCGCGGCAGCGGGAATATAAATATACCTTTGATCTGCACCTGCATTTTTTCCCTTATCTCTTTTCATTTAAGAAGATCATGCGAAACAGCAAAGCCGATTACCGGATGATCGCAAATGATATTGTTTATACTGAGAAAGTTGATAAAATACCTCAAAACCATTCAGGGCATAATTGATTAAATGCAATTGTTTCCCGCTCGCTTCGGCTCCATTTGGGTTAAAATTATTTAAATCTGTCATCTCCATCATGCAGGAAAACCCTGTTTCGGTTACATGCTTTACATTGAAGGCTTCCCATCACTTCTGCCGGCTGAGAGAGTCTTCACTGTTACTGAGGGCCGCCTTGTTTACCGGTGAGCTGCAATACCCGGGACAACATGAAAAGGAAGACTTCGCCGGCCACAAACCAGAAGCGGGATATTACCGATATAGTAACGGCATTTGCAGATGATATTCCACCGGCGATGAGGAAGGAGGCAACTATACCTTCGCGTACTCCAATGCCGGCCGGCATGAATATCACCACGAAGCCGTAAGTTATACCTGCGGGAAATGCGAGGGCCAGAAGGGGAGGTATGTTGTCATACATTGAAAGCATTAGAAACCAGAATCCTGCTGACCACAGGAGCCAGAAAAGAAAGACGGGGGCGCTGACCCTTAAAAAGAATGATATCTTCATTGGCCTGAAGTCAAAATCTCTTTTAAACAACCTACTCAGAAGTCCGGAAAAGCGGCTGTGGAACCACCCGTTGAAAAAGGTAAAGGCGAGCAGGACTATTGCCGCAAGAATGATCAGAGCGACCCATGGTTTTCTGGATACGAAAAAAGTTGGCGGCAAACTCAGTACCAGTCCCCACCAAACAAACAGCAACTGCTCCTGCAGCGATACAAGAGAGAGAAGACGGAGGCTTTTTTTTTGGGGACTGAAATGTGAGGCGCGTCCCAGTATTACCCAAAATTTACCAGGGATGTACTTGGAAAATATGAACTTGCCGTGGGATATCACCGCATCGGAAAACTTCACCCTCTTTCCGCTGACCCGCAGTGCCTGGTTCCAGCTGATACAGGTAACCAGAAATCCTGCAAACAGTATCAGCATTGATGCTGAAAGCTTCACCGCATCAAAGCTGATGTCACGGAAAACCAGGTAGTCGGCACGGTAAAGGTACCAGATAAAAAATATCAGGGAGAGATAAAGAAGGATGCGGAATATCTTTTGCATTCGCTAAAACTAAAATTAAAAATGCAACCCGGTTTTGCCCTGATGGTGCTCCCCTTGCAGAATTCCCGGCCAGCCACAGTTACTGCTCCAGATCCCCCAGGGAGAACCCGGTTTTAAGCAGGTTACCCGGTTCCAGTATTGATGCCAGCCGGTCCGGGTCAATAAGGTTAAGCTCCCTGTTGGCAGCAAAGATATCGATCTTTTTTTCTTTCATCAGCCCGGCCAGCAGGGCGGACTTGTTGTAGCCTATGAATGGGACAAGGGCAGTGGTGATAACCGGGCTGCCCAGAAGCCTTGCTACAGATACATCGCTGTTTATTCTGATTCCGCTGAAAAGCCCCTTTGTCAGGGTCTGTGTTGCTGCGATAAGCAGCTTTATGCTTTCCAGCAGTGAATGGCCGATAACCGGCAGGTAGGCGTTAAGGTCAAGGCATCCCTGCGCGGCGAGGGATGTGATAAGCTGGTCGTTTGCATAGACCTTATGCGCAGCGCTGATTACATATTCGGGTATCACAGGGTTCACCTTACCGGGCATTATGGAGCTGCCGGCCTGCAGCCGGGGCAAAGTTAACTCATTGCGGCCGGTTATATCGGATGAGAGCAGGCGCAAATCAGACACCATCTTTTCAAGGTTCACCGCACAGGCCTTTAATATGGCATGTACCTCAACGAGGCTGTCATGGTTACTGGTTGCATCGGGAAGATTTTCGCTTCGGGAGACAGGGAGGCCGGTAAGGCGCTGCAATTCACCTACTACTTCCATTATGAACCAGCGGGGAACGGTTATGCCTGTGCCCACCGCACTGCCGCCGAGATTGACCGTTTTGATCCTTTCCAGGCTTTTGGACACCCTCCACCAGTCCCTCGACATAGCCTCATTATACCCCCC
>SLOS01000392.1 GCA_007132365.1 Bacteroidales bacterium
CGGCACTGGCCAAATCATAATATTTCACTTCGTTTTCAAAACGATCCTCAAGCAGGTTTTTCCCAATTCTCATTTCCTGTATGCCCAGAGGCGACAGTATTTCCTGGCGAACATATGATTCATACTCCATGCCGGTAACGACCTCTATAACTTCACCTAAAATTGCATATCCAAGATTGGAGTAACTGGTCCGTGAACCTGGATGAAAGTGTAAAGGTTGATTCAGGGCAAAGCGAACAATTTCAGGTACTTTAACGTCGGCTATGTCAATTTTCATTTCCCTTGCGATCCGGTAATGCATATTCATAGGATCCCCGTGACGCCTGTTCCAACCTGCTGAGTGATTAAGGAGATGACGTACAGATATTTCTCCAATACGGGGATCAACATAGTTCAGATAGCCGGGATCATTGAGTATTCCGTCTTTACCAAAAACCTTGTCGTCGATATCAAGCAGGTCAAGCTCAGTCATCTTCATTATTGCAGTCGCGGTAATAAGCTTGGATACACTTGCAATTCTGAAAAGGTGCCTTGGCTCCACCGGTTCTTTGGCTTCCACATCAGCATACCCAATACCTTTTGCAAAAACGAGCCGCCCATCTTTTGCCACTGCAATGGAAGCACCCTTAATGTCAAACTTGCCAAGCAGAAAAGCTATTCCCGATTCAAGGTGCTCAAAATCAACAATGTCAGACAGATTATTGTGAATTCTGTTGGGGATCGGCTGAAGCTGCTCTGAACGCAGTACAGTGGACATTGAATAATGGCCCGAATAATTTATTGCAACATCCCAGAAGAAAAAAACAATAAATAATATTAGTTTTAGAACAATTCCTGTAATCTGTAACTTTCTCATAAGAGAGCTAAAAATTTTTATTAACCTGCAAATTTAGGCAGGTAAAAAACATATAAACCAATTTTATTTGGATTAATTATAAAAAACTTATTAACAACCACTGTTCTGTTTTGTTCACGTGGGCATACCGATGGGCAGTTTAAGCCTGGAAAACTAAAGCCGGGAAAGCAGAGTTTGTTCAATAAGAGCCAGTATGTTCCGTTAAGAACACTTAACCTAGAAATTATACATTATCCCATTTTTCAGGGTGTAGAACAACTCCGGTATATTCATCGGGGGGTCAGAATCATAAGCCAGGTTGAAAGTTACCAGGAATGAAAAGCTCTCATTGAATTTCATTTCAAGGCCCGTTTCACTGGATACCCTGTATTCTTTCAAAATGGCAAAATCGGGCTGGTAATAGGTAGTGTGAGTAAAGTTAATCCTTTCATTCAGTGCATAAGTGATCGATACATAAAGGTCGCCTTTGAATTTATCGGTTTGTGTTTTCTCATCATCACTGAGGAGCTCCTGTTCATACATTACCAGTGGGGCAATATAAACGCCAAGATCATCGGTTTCATAAACCCGGAAGCGCGGACCGCCTCCCAGTAAAAATCTGCGCTGCAGCAAGCGGATGGAATTGTACTGATGCTGGGTGAATATTTCCGCCGTAGTAAAACCGGTACCAAGTGTGTAATTATAACGCAGGTGTTGAAAACCATTATTGATCAGATTATCGCCTTCTATACGCATCAGTCCGATATTATTCAGCAACAATATCGTATGCCTTGCCCGGGTGTATTGTAAAAGGGCAGAAGTGCCTGCTTCAAATATCTGTTTGGTATTTTGGGTGAGCATCAGGTTAAGGTCAACATGCCCCTGAAATCCGGGTTTGGCATCCTTACGGCTCTTTTCTACGTTTACCAGCTGAGCCTGCAGGTCCATATAGCCTATGGAAAGCAGGATTAATGAAACAGTTATAGCAGCATAGGAAATTCGCATCATAAAATATTGTTGTAAGGCCTTCATACGGTTAGACAGGGTAATACTTAAAGGTGGTGTTCAATAAATTATGTTTAACAGGTAATTCATATTCAATATAATAAATTTATTAACTGCTGATTTGTTCATTTATCTTATTGCGAATGGCGAGGATGACTTTAACTACTGTTCTGTCAGGATTATACCCGGTAATTATTGCAGGCAGATTTAAACCAATTGATATCTTCAGGAGTTCCAGACGTAAAACCAGGCGATTCTTTAAAAACTATAAACCATTCCACCTCTGATTATTGGGTTCCTGACGGGGCTTTCAGGATCAAGCATAATATCATACAATATCATACCATAGGCTTGTGTTCTTTCTGTGAGACTATAGCGGTATCCTCCTCCCACAGGTAAACCGGTAATCCACTTCCTCTCTCTCTTCCCGTCAGGGCCAATTACGGAAGTTGCAACATTGCTTGCTTCAAATTCTCCATGTATGAAAACGTTGGGAATGAAGGTCAGCTGCATAAATATCCTGTTGCCATATGCATAACTGCTTGGCCTTGTTTCATATTCCCGGTATGAGTAGAAGGGAGAAACACCAACGTCCAGGATTCCAGCACGGTAACCGAGCATGGGAGCAGCATCTATGTAAAAGCCGTCATCATAATGCATCCCGATACTTCCTCCGGTAAAAACCTGAGCACTGCTTGTGTAATAACCACTAAAAAGAATAATAGTTATCAATACCAAAAGGTTTTTAGCTTTATTCATTTATAAAATATTGTTAAATTATATATATCAGATAGTTGTATTTTGAAATATTATCTTGTCTGTCGATGGTTATACATCTTGACAAAAAAAAATCAATATACAAAAAAATCCGTATAAAGAAAGTCTGTTAATTTTTTCCAATGGCATTGTATGAACGATTACCAGGTCAAAACCGGGGGTGAGAGGTTTTCCCGGCGTTGGGTGTTAATAATTGGTATTGTTTTAATATATTAGCAGGTGCATACAACTACTTTAAATTATGAAATTATATCTGATAAAATTGGGATCTGTTTTTTTGCCTCTTATGTTTCTCAGTTGTACGTTTTCATCCGGAGATGACAACTGGACTCACTTCAGGGGAAGTGATCTGCGCGCAATTGCAACAGTTGAAAGTGTCCCGGTCAGCTGGGATGATGATACCAATATTAAATGGAAGACCGCTGTTCATGGCAGAGGATGGTCATCGCCTGTTGTATTCGGAAACCAGGTGTGGGTAACGACTGCTACCCCTGATGGCAAGGAATTGTATGCCGTTTGCCTGGACTTCGGAACCGGTGAGATAATCCATGATATCAAATTGTTTTCATTTGATTCAGCAATCAGGAAACATGATATTAATAGTTTTGCGTCTCCCACCCCGGCAATTAAAGATGGTTTGGTATATGTTCATTTCGGCAGTATGGGTACAGTGTGTATTAATACCGGAGATGGTTCAATCGTATGGGTCCGCACTGATCTGGAATGCGACCATGTTCAGGGCCCCGGCTCATCAGCTTTTTTATACAGGGATTTACTTATACTGCACTACGAAGGCGTGGATGTCAGGTTTATTGTTGCTCTTGATAAATTCAGCGGTGAAACTGTCTGGAAAACCTACCGTCAGGAAGAACCCTATAAAGTCATTCCCAGGATTGGCAAAAAGGCTTATGTTACTCCTCTTCTTATTAATGTAAATGGAAGAGATCTGATTATTTCAAATGGTTCTGCAATTATCAACGCTTTTGACCCCAACACCGGCGAAGAGGTCTGGAGTATTATAAGGGGAGCCGAATCAACTATATCCATGCCCTTTGAAGAAAACGGAATAGTCTTTTTTGAAACAGGGTTTATGATAGATGAGGACAGATCCAGATTTTCTGAGTTAATGGCTGTAGACCCGGATGGCACTGGGGATATTACGGAGACAAATGTATTGTGGACAAAACGTGTTCCGATCCTGCCCAGGGCAACCCCGGTAATCAGGGATGGGTTGATTTACACTGTTGATACACAGCGCAATATGGTGTGTATAGATGCATCAAATGGTGAAGAATTATGGTCTCACAGGTTAAGAAGTGAGTTTAATTCATCTCCGGTTTATGCTAATGGAAATATTTATTTTAGCTCAACAAGGGGAGAAACCATTGTCATTAAAGCGGGCAGAGAGCTTAATATCCTGGCAGAAAATAAACTGGATGGTGAGATATGGGCCACACCCGCTATTTTAAGAAACAGCATCCTGATGAGAACTGACAGTCATATTTACAGGATAACCGAACTGTAATGTAAATATTACATCCGTAAAACCCTTTCAACCTGCTGGAGGCAATTCATTGAAAATCGCTAGACCAGTTCTGCCTCAAGCTTTATGGTTGTGGCCTTCAGGGCTTTTGAAACAGGACAATTTTCCTTGGCATCATTTGCAATTTCAAGATATTTTTCCTTGCTGATACCTGTTACTTTCCCTTTGGTTTTAAGCAGTATTTCAGTAATTGAAAAACCATCTCCGGTTTTATCCAGTGTTACTTCTGCCTCTGTGCTTATCTCTTGTGGGTTGAATCCTGATTGATCCAATTCGTGTGCAAAGGCCATCGAAAAACAACTCGCATGGGCTGCTCCAATGAGTTCTTCGGGACTTGAACTTGATTTATCATCTTCAAAGCGGGATGTAAAACTGTAAGCTCCTTTATATCCGCTTGTTTTCAGTTGGAATTTGCCATTTCCTTTGGCAAGGTTGCCTTCCCATGTTGCATTTGCTAAATGTTTGCTCATAATAATAATCTTTTATCAATTTAATTTTAATGTAGGTAATATGCTGTTAATTTTTAAAACATTTATAAAGAACTATTTGTTCATTTTTCTTGTAAAATTTTTTAAACATGCATACTTGAAACAGTTTGGCATGATATTTCGTAACAAGTGATACATGTTTAATATAAAACACCTTGACAAATGAAGTCGAAATCAGCATATCACGAGAAAAGAGAACTCAGAATCCCGGCGGCAGGATTGTTCATTATTGTCATACTGGCTTTCTGTGCCTGTTCAAGAACAGTCTATGTCCCCGTACTTAAGCCGGCACCTGTTGATGTTGGTCCACACATTCAAACAATTGCAGTTGTTGACCGGGCTACCCCGGAAAAACCTGAAGAAGCGGTTATTGGAAATGTTCTTACCGGGAGCATGCCGGGTCTTAACCGTGAGGCAGCGCA
>SLOS01000314.1 GCA_007132365.1 Bacteroidales bacterium
AAAACACGTACTGGATAAACGTATCTGATATGCAGCAAATATTTGAGGCACTTGGATGGTTTTTGAGCCATATTGTTCTGATTATAACCATTTCTATCTTTCTGGCATATATGCTGCTTGCGTTGTTTTCGGCAATTACCCTGCGTATTTACCTGAGAAAAAACAGTTATGTTGACTACAATTCAATAATCCTGGCACCCCTTACTCCGTCAATATCGGTAGTTGCACCGGCATTCAATGAATCAAAATCAATAGTGGAAAATGTCAGGGCGCTGCTTTCACTTTATTATAATAACTTTGAGGTAATTGTCGTCAATGACGGCAGTACTGATGACTCCCTTGAAAAGGTCATTATGGCTTACGATCTGGAAAAAGTAAATTATTTCTTTGACTACAGGATACCATGTCAAAGGATCAGGGGGGTATATAAGTCAAAAAACCGCTCATTCCATAACCTTACTTTAATTGATAAAGTCAATGGAGGAAAGGCTGATGCCCTTAATGCAGGTATCAATGTGTCGCGCAATCAGCTTATATGCAGTATAGACGTTGATTCAATCATGGAGCCTGATGCTCTCCTTAAAATGGTAAAACCGTTTCTCGAGGAATCTGACAAGAAGGTAATCGGTACAGGAGGGGTGGTCAGGATAGCTAACTCATGCGATATCCAGGGTGGGCAGATTAAAAAGGTCCATTTGCCAAAGAAATTTCTTGCCAGGGTTCAGGTCCTTGAATATACCCGAGCATTTCTTATGGGCCGTATGGCCTGGGCCAGGCTTGATGGATTGCTGCTCATATCCGGAGCACTTGGAATGTTTGACCGGGAGACAGTTATTAACTGCGGTGGCTACAGCATCCATACAGTAGGTGAAGACATGGAACTGGTTGTCAGAATGAGGAGTTATATGTCCGAAAAAGGAGAGAAATACGAGGTTACCTACATCCCGGACCCATTATGCTGGACAGAGGTTCCTTCCACACTTAAAGTGCTTGGAAGGCAGAGGAACCGGTGGACCAGGGGGACCGTAGAAACCCTGTTTACACATAAAAATATCTTCTTCCGGCCCAAATATAAAATATTCGGCATGCTTGGTTATCCTTACTGGTTCTTTTTTGAATGGCTTGCGCCTATAGTTGAGTTTTTTGCACTGTTGTTTTTTATTATTTATGCAATATTCAGTACCCCTAACTGGCCTTTTGTTATTTTGCTTTTTACGTTTGTCTATACATTTGCTGTTTCCCTGTCTATCTGGGCAATCCTGTTTGAAGAAATGACCTTCCATAAATATGAAAGGAAGAGGGATGTATTGAAACTTATCGGAACCGCTTTTCTGGAGCCATTTCTCTATCATCCCCTCACCGTAATGTGGGCAATCAAAGGAAACTGGGACTATATTAGAGGCAAGAAAGGCTGGGGCAAAATGGACCGCGAAGGTTTCAGGGACTCTTCAGATGGTCGACGTAAATAACCTTTTTTCGGTATATTCTTAATCGGTTTAACCATTTCTTAACGACTTCTTTAACCATCAAAGTAAAATATGATTCGCAAAATCAGTGAATATATTTTGAAAATCTGGGGCTGGAAAATGGTTGGCAATATACCCGGGGAGAAAAAGTATATTATAATCGTTGCACCGCACACAAGTAACTGGGATTATGTTGTCGGACAATTGTTTTACATCTGCCGCGGGATGAAAGCCAAAGTAATGATCAAAAAAGAGCTTTTCTATTTCCCCCTTGGAATATTATTAAGATCGCTTGGAGGTATACCGGTGGACAGGCAACGTAAAACCGATATAGTGGATCAGATGATAAGGCAGTTTGAGATTAACGATTCTTTTGTGCTGACAATTACCCCTGAAGGGACCAGAAAGAAAGTAAGTGAATGGAAAACCGGGTTTCACAGAATCGCCACCGGTGCAAATGTTCCTGTACTCCTTGGTTTCTTTGACTACAAAAGGAAACTGGTTGGTACTGATGAATTAATATATATGTCCGGCAACCTGGATGTTGATATGAAAAGGATAAAAAAATTTTACAGTGACAAGAACCCAAAGTATCCTGAAAATTTTTCTACCGGTATTTGATTGATCAAACTAATTAATATATATCCAATGAATTATGGATGAGAATATTACAGTCACTTTAATACAGAATAATATTATCTGGGAAAAGGTGAGCGATAACCTTAAAATGTATTCAGATATACTGGATACTATTCCAAATAAAACGGATCTGATCATTTTGCCGGAAATGTTTACTACAGGTTTTTCGATGAATTCCCTGCAATTAGCTGAAAAATCCGGGGAAAGAACGATGCAGTGGATGGAAAAGTGGTCGGGAAAAATGGAATGTATCGTCACAGGAAGCATCATTATTTCTGATCAGGATAAATTTTATAACCGGTTGATATGGATGAGACCCGACGGTTCATTTTCTTTTTACGACAAACGGCATCTTTTTAGAATGGGGGATGAGCATTTATATTACACACAAGGTAGGTCGAGGCTAATTACTGAGATTAAGGGTTGGAAAATCTGTCCTCTGATCTGTTATGACCTTCGCTTTCCGGTATGGAGCAAAAACAGGTACTTAAATTTACAATGGGATTATGACTTATTGATATATGTTGCAAACTGGCCTGCAGCAAGAAGCAATATTTGGTCTACCCTGCTGTTAGCCAGAGCAATAGAAAATCAGGCTTTTGTTGCAGGAGTTAACCGTGTTGGTGATGATGGTAATAATATTTTTTATTCCGGCAATTCAATGATTGTTGATTTAACGGGTAATATTGTAGCAAGTTGCTCGCATGGTAAAACAGAGAGTAAAACCGTCAGGCTCTCCCGCAAAAATCTTAATGAAAACAGAGATAAGCTTAGAGTTGGCCTGGACTGGGACCTGTTCAATATTAAAGTATAAGAATTGGGATAATACTTAATATTTCTCCGTTTCAGCAAAGAAAAAGGCACACTCCCTGATTGCATTCTGATCGCCGTCTGAAGCATGAACAGCATTTTCCCTCATTGATAATCCGAAAAGTTTCCTTACTGTGCCGTGATCTGCAACAGCAGGATCAGTATTACCTATGAGCCGGCGTAACCCGGCTACAGCATTTTCCTTTTCAAGAATGGCAACGACAATGGGACCTGATGACATCATTTCAACCAGCGGATCATAAAAAACCTTCCCCTTGTGCTCAAGGTAAAAAAGTTCTGTCTGCCTCCTGGTCAATCTTGTCATTTTCAGTGCGGCAATCCGGAATCCGGCCTTACTGAGCATAGAAAGTATTGCTCCTGTATTATTGTCCCTGACCGCATGCGGTTTAATAATAGTTAACGAGAGTTTACCTGCCATTGAAATTTATTTTGCAACAACTGAATAAGAATATATAATTGAATATGCACCATAAAATACACTTGTCATCCGGCTCTATCGGGTTATAAGTTATCTTTTATGTGAAACTCATATTCATGGGAGATTCATTTAAAAAATGTATTTTCGCATGTGCATCAGATGATATTACGAACCCGGTTAAAAGTAATAAAATTTTGGATACGGTCAAGTTGAAAATTAACCAGGTGATAAAACAGCGCCTTTCTGATTCAGAAAAAATTGTACTGGTCAGTCATGTTAATCCTGACGGAGATGCAGTAGGGTCTGCCCTGGCCCTGCATCACTATCTGAAAAACTCCGGAAAAACCAGTCATGTTATTATGCCAAATAATTACCCTGATTTTCTGAAATGGCTCCCGGGCAGTAAGGAAGTAATAATCTTAACCAGGAATGAATCTGAAGCACAATATGTCTTATCCAATGCTGATTTTATTTTTCTTCTCGACTTTAACAATCCCGACAGGGCAGGCAAAGTAAAAGATATCATCAATGGCGGACAGGCATTTAAAGTTATGATAGACCATCATCCCAATCCATCAGAATTTGCTGACATAGCTTATTGTGATATCCTGTCAAGTTCTACCGCCGAACTGGTTTTCAGGTTTATTGAAATGGCGGGAAATCCTGAACTGGTGGATAATACAGTAGCTACATGCCTTTATACGGGAATTATGTCTGATACAGGATCTTTTAGTTATAATTCATCACAACCTGAAACTTACCGGGTTTTATCAGAACTGCTAAAAAGAGGAATTGATAAGGACCATATCTATTCAATGGTATATGATAACTTCTCTGAAAACAGATTAAAACTACTTGGCTATTGCCTTGACAGAAAAATGGTTGTTTTGCCGGAATACAAAACAGCATACATAAGCCTCACTATAAAAGAAAAAAAACAATATAACTATATAAGGGGAGACGCCGAAGGTTTTGTCAACTATCCCTTGTCTATTAAAGGCATTGATTTCGTTGCATTTTTTATGGAAAATGATGACCATGTCAAATTATCATTCCGCTCAAAAGGAAAATTTGACACAAATGATTTTGCCGTTAAAAATTTTAATGGAGGCGGACATATCAATGCTTCCGGAGGAGAGTCAAAACTGAACCTTGAGGATACAATAAATAAATTTGTTTCGCTGTTACCTCATATACGCGTGGATTGATAATCAATAATTTTCATAATTTTGAAAGCCAAGTTAAACCCGTCATATCTTATACTCCTGGTAATCTTAACCCTCGGGATTTACTCATGTAAGGGAAAAGAGGCAGGTGAACACAGTGTTGAATCTGGTGTCAGCAAAGAGGACCTGGTCAGGGCAAACCAGTTTCTTGCCGGGAAGGATATGGAGCTTATAAAAGCATATGTAAATCGCCGAAACTGGGAAATGGAATATACCGGTACCGGACTTGGATATCAGATATATGAATATGGAACCGGAGATAAAGTAGAAAGGGGAAGGACCGTTACAATTGAGTATACCGTCAGCCTGCTTGACGGCAGGGTTTGTTACAGTTCAGAAGAAGACGGCCCCAAAACTTTCAGGGTTGGTCAGGGAGGGGTGGAGGCCGGGCTTGAAGAAGGCATACAGATGCTAAGGGAAGGTGATAAGGCAAGGTTTATTCTTCCCCCTTTTCTGGCTCATGGACTTATAGGAGATCAGAACAGAATCCCGTCACGGGCAGTGTTGATATATGAGGTTGAAGTGGTGAAAACCTCATCAAGGTAATGAATTTCATTTTTTTTAGGATGCCAGCAAAAATCGACAGGCACAGAAATTGGTTATTGCTTCTTTTACCCGGTCTGTTGCTGGTCGAGATTACAGGCTGCAGGTTTTCGGATGAATATCCCGGTTTCACAAAAACCAGTTCGGGTGTATATTACAGGCTCAATATTCTTGGCCAGGGAGAGCTTAATCCTGTACCGGGTGATTATATAACAGTTGATCTGCGATACAGCACCACTGATGATTCTGTATTCTTCGAAGCAAGAAGAAAATTCCAGCTCGAACAGCCCTCTTTTAAGGGATCGGTTGAAGAGTGCTTTACCATGATGAGAATTGGTGATGAAGCTGAATTTATTGTTAATGCACATGATTTTTTCGATAAAACCCTTGATGTCAAAATACCCCGGTTTTTAGAAGGATCAGATCGCTTTAAGATTTCGGTCAAGATGCTTGATATCCAAACCAGCCAGTCATTCATGATTGAAAAACAGGCCTTTCTGAGCTGGATTGAAGGCTTTGACGAATATGAAAGATTCAGACTTGAAAATTTTATCAGGCAGGAAAAAATAGAAGCTGAACCGGATGGATATGGACTCTATTTTATTAATATAAAGGAGGGTGCAGGAAAAAAGGTAGAGCCCGGCGATACCGTTGATATTCATTATGAGGGAAGATTTCTGGATGGTAAATTCTTTGATTCAACCAGAAAAAGAGATGAGGTTTTTCAATTTGTTTATGGTCACGAATTACAGCTCATACAGGGACTTGAGAAAGCAGTAGGCTTAATGCGGGAGGGAGGTAAGGCTCTTGTCATTATACCGTCCGATCTTGCATTTGGCAGTCATGGTTCATCTACCGGTATAATCCCTCCATACACATCTATGGTCTATGAGGTGGAGATTTTATCTGTCAGATAACAATTAACTTAGTAATTAACCGTTTTATGTTTTACCCCGATGATGTGGATTCTTGAATTAACCCAAATAATGAAAATATGCAAAAAACAAAATCTTTAACTACAGCAGTTATTATCATGTTCCTTGGTATGATTCTTTTCAGTACCTGTAAAAAGGAAGATAGAAGGATAGAGGATGAGCAGCAAAAACTACTACAATATCTTGAACAAAAAGGCTACACAAATATTGAGCCAACCAGCAGCGGCTTGTATTATGTTGTTTTGGAAGAGGGGGAAGGAGCCAGTCCCGTGAGATCGGACTTTATTAATATTGAGTTCGATGGATCCCTTATTGACGGTACTGTGTTTCAAACATCCAACTATGAACTGGCTGTATCAAGCGGAATTAGCCGTGAGGACAAATTATACGGTCCTGCAAAGTTCCTCCTGGATAATCTGGGGATTCAGGGACTGAGAGAAGGCATAATGCTAATGAAAGAAGGGGGCATATCCAGAATTATTATACCCTCAAACCTGGCCTTCGGCTCAATTGATTACGGCATAATACCTCCCTACTCAACTCTTATATATGATGTTGAACTACTGGATGTCATAAGTGACCCTGTTGAACATGAACAGAATTTACTCGATCAATACATCGAAGATAATGACATAACTGTTTCACCAACTGAGTCCGGACTCTATTACATAGAAACAGAGACAGGTACCGGCGATCTTCCGGAAATTAATGCCAGTGTCACGCTCCACTATAAGGGATATCTTCTTGACGGAAGACTTTTTAGTGAAACTACCAGTGGTAACCCTTTTAGTTTAAGCATGTCTGCAACCAACATTATTCCCGGGTTTTTAGAAGGAGTTGAAAAAATGAGGAAAGATGGAAAAGCAAGGTTTATAATTCCATGGGATATCGGATATGGTGCAGATGGTTCGAGTGAAGGCATGATTCCGCCTTACTCCACACTTGTTTTTGAAGTGGAAATAATAAGTATTCAATAAATAAAATCAATAATCAAGCTGAATTCAATTAACCGTATGGCAAGAATTATAATCGTAAAGTATTTTGTGCCGGTCCTGATTCTTTTCATGGCCCTTTCCTGTGATGACAACAGCGATCACCTGCAAAAGGAAAAAGAGATGCGTCTTATTAAGCAATATCTTGAGGCAAAAAATATCACTGCTGAACCGGAAAGCAGCGGACTTTATTTTATTCCGGTTGATGAAGGGACCGGCATCAAACCGGAAACAGGTCACTGGGTGATAACCCGCTACACCGCGAAAACTATCAATGACAAAATTTTTGACACAACAGATGAAAAAGTTGCAAAAAGCAATAATATTTATTCCTCATCGGTTATGTACGGGGACAGGAGATTTTCGCTTGAATCAACCAGAATTGCCGGAGTGCGTGAAGGACTAATGATGATGAGGGAAGGGGCTAGTGCCACCCTGATCATACCATCTCACCTTGGTTTTGGAAGTGTCGGCACAGGCAATATACCTCCCTACTCATCACTGATTTTTGATATCGAGCTTGTCAGGGTTATAACAGACCCTGCTGCTTATGAGGATAAAATCATTGAAAATTACATTGCAATGTATGCAGATTCCTCCCATCTTGAAGTAAATAAAATGGAAAGCGGATTATATTACATTGAGATATCCGAAGGAACCGGTGATGAATTCCCTGAGGAAGAGAACAATGTAAGCGTTTACTACAGGGGGACACTGACGGACGGACGGGTATTTGATTCAAATATAGGCAGTTCGGTTTTCACTTTTACAATAGGTGCCTACCAGACAATAAATGGCTTCGAAGAAGGCATCAAGCTGATGAAAAAAGAAGGGAAATCCAGATTAGTGATACCCTCATCAATCGGCTATGGTGAGGCGGGATCAGGAGATAATATTCCAGGATTTACACCACTTGTTTTTGACATCAAACTCATTGATATCCAGTAGAATTTACTTTTTATCGATGTTCTGTATAATAAAAATGGCCGGGCGCTTATGTATGTCCGGCCTTTTTTTCCCCCACTGAGAAACCGAACGGGTAGATATGAACTCTGATTCAAGTGTTAGGTCGGATGCGATGCATAAAAGGGTGGATGGTTTACAAACCGAGATTATTGCATCCATTATCTGCATATTCCGGTAGGGAGTCTCCATAAATACCTGAGCCTGTGATTTTAAGGCTGATTCCTGTTCCAGTTTTTTCAAAATCTTGTTGCGTTCACCACTCCTGACAGGCAGATATCCGTGAAAAGTAAAATTTTGTCCATTTAACCCCGAAGCCATCAATGCAAGGATTATTGATGAAGGGCCGGTAAGTGGAATAACCCTTATACCGGACTTGTGGGCAAGTGCTGTGATCCGGGATCCGGGATCAGCAACACAGGGGACACCGGCTTCAGAAAGTAAACCCGTGTCGAAACCGGCTTTCGCGTATTGAAGAAACCCGGCCAGCTCATTCTCATTTGTATACTTATTAAGTTCCATAAACTGTATATCATCTATTGGTACCGATGATCCCGCCTTCTTAAGAAAACGCCTTGCCGTCCTTATGTCTTCAGCAATATAATGCTTTAGCCTGTTTAAAACTCCAAAAACTGATGCAGGAATAACTTCAGATGGTGGAGTATCACCCAGAACTGTCGGAACAAGGTACAGGCTTCCTTTCATGTCTTAAAATTTAAATGTAAAAATAAACAAACTACCGAAATATGTTCCGGCCGGAATAGATATATAATGTTTAGAAATTCTTGATAAAAAATGCATATTTGTATTGCATGAAGGTCCCATCAACTATTTTAAATCATTATCTTCCGGTTGTTATTTCTTTTTAAATCAACTAATTTTATTACTTCCATAAACTAATTATAAATTGAGAATAACATTCTTAGGCACAGGAACTTCACAAGGCGTACCGGTAATAGCATGTCCCTGTCCTGTATGCCGTTCCGCCAACGAAAAGGACAAGCGGTTGAGAACATCTGTCTTTGTTGAGGAAGAGAACAAAAAGATAATAATTGACACTGGTCCTGATTTCAGGCAACAAATGCTGAGAGAAGATATAAAAGAGCTCGATGCAATATTATATACACATGAACACAAGGACCATATTGCCGGACTTGATGATGTACGGGCATTTAACTTTGTTAACCAGCGCCCTGTTGACGTATTTCTTGAAGAACGGGTCATACCTGCAATCAAAAGAGAGTTCTCCTATATTTTTGCTGAAAACAAGTATCCTGGGATTCCTCAGATCAACCTGAATAAAATAGATAATTTTACCTTTGAGGCCGGAGGAATTAAAATAATTCCGATCAGGGCGTTTCACTACAGATTGCCTGTGTTTGGTTTCAGAATAAAAGATTTCACATACATTACAGATGCAAATTACCTTCCGGAGGAAGAGAAAGAAAAGATAATAGGCAGCCAGTTCATTGTTATCAATGCGTTGAGAAAGCAAAAGCATATTTCCCATTTTACATTGCAGGAAGCCGTAAAACTCATAAATGAATTTGGTCCGCGAAGAGGTTATATCACACATATAAGCCACCAGATGGGCCTCCACGAAGAGGTGCAAAAAGAATTACCCCCAAATATTCTGCTTGCTTATGACGGGCTAAGAATAGATATTTAATAACTTAAAGTAAATGGACAGGTTTTGAAAGAGTGACGAATATCATTAAAACTTTCAATTAAAAAAGTCAAATTTACATAACTTTACAATCTAAATAATAATTTAACTAAATACCTGTCAGACAATGAATTTAATGGACAGAATAAAAATTAACGCCAGACAGCACAAAAAGCGTATCGTATTACCGGAAGGAACTGAAGAGAGGACATTAAGAGCTGCAAATATTCTGACAGACGAAAATATTTCTGAGATTATACTTCTGGGCAATCCGGAAAAAATATTGTCAGAAGCAAGGAAACATAATCTCAGCCATATTGGTAAAATAAGCATAATTGATCCGCTGAACAATCCCGACAAGAATAAATATGTTAAAATGATGGTTGAGCTCCGAAAACATAAAGGGCTTACCGAAACGGATGCAAAAAAGCTGATTGAAGACCCTCTTTATCTGGCCACGATGATGATAAAAGCCGGTGATGCCGACGGTGAGGTTGCAGGTGCCATGAATTCAACCGGAGATGTACTTCGTCCGGCTTTTCAATTTGTGAAAACTATGCCCGGCATAAGTGTGGTATCGGGTGCATTTATTATGATATTAAAAGATAAGGAGTTCGGAGAAGACGGGTTACTGGTTTTCGCCGATTGTGCCGTACATCCCGACCCCACAGATTCAGAACTGGCTGAAATAGCTGTTGCCACTGCCTTTACAACACGGGCTATTGCAGGTTTTGAACCCAGGATAGCAATGCTCAGTTTCAGCACAAAAGGAAGTGCAAAACACCCGATGGTAGATAAAGTGGTGAATGCAACCCGGCTTGCCGTAGAAATGGCTCCTGATCTACAGATTGACGGTGATCTGCAGGCTGATGCTGCCATCATTGAAAAAATAGGACAGAGCAAAGCTCCCGGAAGCAGTATAGCAGGGAAGGCTAATGTTCTTATATTTCCCAATCTTGAATGCGGAAACATTGCCTATAAACTGGTTCAGAGACTGGCCCATGCAGAAGCAATAGGTCCTGTATTGCAGGGAATGGCTGCTCCCATCAATGATCTTTCCCGGGGATGCTCTGTGAGTGATATAGTAAATCTGGTTGCAATTACGGCAAATCAGGCTGCTGGTAAATAACAAAATAACTTAATAAAATCTGAAAAATGGCTCAGGTAAAAGTTGAACCAATTGAACAATATGGTCTGAGTAAAAAAGACAGGCCAAAAACACTTTTCTCAAAGGTAGGTATAGTTGGCTGTGGAAGCGTGGGGCAGGTAATTGCACGTATAATAAGCTGCAGGGGGATTGAAGTTGTTTTTATTGAATTATCCGAAGAGCTTATAGCACAGGCTATCGATTCCATAGACTGCCAGCTGGAACGGATGATACAGCGCTGGGGAATGACACCCGGAGAAAAAAGAGGTATCATGTCAAGGATAAGAGGTACCCTGAATTATGAAGATCTTTCTGATTGTGACCTTGTAATTGAGGCAATCCTTTCCAAAAGCAGGGAAGACAGTGTCGGTGTGCGTAAGGAAGTGTTCAGGCGAATTGAGAAATTTGTCAGTCCTGAGACCATCATAGCTACTAATTCAACTACTCTGGTAGTTACTGAACTATCCTCCGAGCTGGAACATAAGGAGCGGTGTGTAAGCCTGCATTTTTCCACAACAACTCCCGACTCCGGTATACTGGAAGTCGCCAGGGGGTTGTATACTTCAGATGATGCATACGACAAAGTGCTTACCTTTGGCAAGCTGCTCAGCAAAATTGTTATTCCGGTTGAAGAATCTCCCGGGTTAATCAGTGTCAGGCTGCTGGTTGTACTTATTAACGAAGCATGCCAGATACTTGTTGAAAATGTTGCTACCAAAGAAAATATCGACCTTACCCTGAGCAGCAGTCTGGGGATCAAGCAAGGCCCGTTTGAAATGGCAGACCGGATCGGGCTGGACAGGGTTTTACGCTATATGAATAACCTTTACCATGAATTTGGTGATTTACGCTATAAGGCTAATCCAGTAATCAAAAAACTCGTAAGAGCTCACCAGCTGGGAAGAAAAACCAGAAAGGGGTTCTATGAATATGATGAAAACGGTAACCGTATCAAACCCAGCACCCTGATTTAAGAAATATGAATTTATCCTTGTTCATGGCATGCCAGAATAAGGGATTAATTCCTGAATTTAACAGCAGGCGAAAGTAACCAGATATAAATTGTTTTTTATTAATATAATCTAAAAGCTACACCAAATGAAGATAATGGTTTTGAACTGCGGCAGTTCTTCGATAAAATACCAACTTTTCAATATGGAAAGCAAAGATGTTCTTGCCAAAGGAGTTTTGGAAAAAATTGGATTACAGGGATCTTTTATGAAACATGAAAAGGAATCAGGGGAGAAGTGCAGATTTGAAGGTGAAGTACTGGATCATCAGGTCGGGATTGAATACATACTTGGAGTGCTGACAAGCGAAAAGCATGGCTGCATTAAAAGTCTTGATGAGATCGAAGCCGTGGGGCACAGGGTTGTACAGGGAGGGGAAAAATTCAAGGACAGTGTTTTTATAGATGAAACGGTTTTGGATGAAATTGATAAATACTGTGATCTTGCCCCCTTGCATAATCCTGCAAACCTAAAAGGTATTATTGCGATCCGTGCACTCATTCCCGGGATAAGGCAGGTTGCCGTATTCGATACCTCTTTTCATCAGACAATGCCGGACTATGCCTATATGTATGGTATTCCCCATTCGCTTTATACCAAATACGGGATCAGACGCTACGGATTCCATGGAACCAGTCACCGCTTTGTTGCAAAAAAAGCCTGTGATTTTCTTGGGGTTGACATTGCAGAACAAAGGATAATCTCCTGCCACCTGGGTAACGGAGCATCGGTAACAGCTATCAATAAAGGCAGATCCGTTGATACCTCAATGGGATTAACACCGGTGGAGGGCTTGATAATGGGTACCAGGACAGGCGACCTGGATCTGGGTGTTCTTACATATATTATTGATAAGGAAGAGATTCCTTTAAGCTCGGTCAACACTCTGATAAACAAGCAGAGCGGAATGCTTGGTATAACCGGAATATCATCAGATATGAGAGAGATTGAACTTGAGGCTGAAAAAGGCAATAAACGTGCAACCCTGGGATTGCAGATGTATGATTACAGGGTCAAAAAGTATATAGGTTCCTACGCTGCTGTTCTGGGCGGGGTAGATATACTGATATTTACAGGAGGTATTGGCGAGAATGCAGACACAACCCGCAGGGGTGTGGCTTCTGATTTGGGATTTCTGGGACTGGAGCTTGATGATACCATAAACACAGGCTTGCGCGAAACAACAAAGGTAATAAGCACCAAAGAGTCCAAAGGGATAATAATAGTTGTTACAACAGATGAAGAGCTTGTAATCGCTGAGGATACGCAAAGAATAATTAATGAGATGAACTAGAATATGCAGCTATCAGAACTTGAACAGATTTTTGATCTGCTTGAAGATCGTCCCAGGCAACATCTGGCTGCAGCCTGGGCAATAGATGAGCACACTATTGAAGCTGTTAACAGAGCGGTTGATATAGGTTTTCTGGAGGCAACACTTGTGGGCGATGAAAAAATTATAGAACAGGTCTGTGAAAACCTGGACATTGATTCCGGAAAATTCAATATAGTTCATGAACCAACTGATGCATTTGCCGTTGCCAGGGCAACAGATCTTATCAACAGTCAAAAATGCAACCTTCTTATGAAAGGGAATCTCAGTACTGATAAGTATATCAGAGCCATATTAAACAAGGAAAAGGGGTTAATGGATCATAGCTCTGTACTGAGTCATGTTACGGTAATGAAAATAGCTTCATACTATAAGCTACTGATAATTGGGGATGTAGCGATCATCCCCCTTCCCGATCTAAAGCAGAAGATTGCAATTGCAAATTACCTTATCAATACTGCACATGCACTGGGCATTGATCAGCCTAAAGTTGCTATACTGGCTGCCACCGAGCAGGTTTTACCGGGAATGCCTGCATGTGTTGATGCAGCCGTTATAAGCAAAATGGCCGAAAGAGGCCAGATTAAAGGGGCTGTTATTGATGGCCCGCTTTCAATGGACCTCTCTATAAGTGCAGATTCAGTAAAAATTAAAGGTATTAAAAGCAAAGTCGCCGGTGATGCCGATTGTATACTTTTTCCGAATATTGAATCAGGAAATGTATTTTATAAGGCAAATGCCCAATACGGGAGCAGCGAACAAGCTGCTATTCTTGTTGGTGCAAGGGTACCTGCTGTATTGTCTTCCAGGGGAGACAGCGCTACAACAAAATTATATTCTCTGGCACTTGCTGCAATGCTGGCATACTAGTCGGGCACACCGGAATCCCGGAAATAACTAAGCAATGGAAAACATCAGGATACTGGCAATTAATCCGGGTTCAACATCAACAAAAGTAGCCGTTTACGTTAATACCAAATCTGCATTTCTTAAAAATATAAAACATTCCGCCAGTGATCTGGCCAAATTCCCTCAAATAACCGACCAGTATGAGTTCAGAAAAAAATTCATACTTGATGAACTCAGGGATGCAGATATTGATATAAACAAGATTAATGCAGTGATTGGCAGGGGTGGGTTGATAAAGCCAATTCAGTCAGGTGTATATGAAGTTAACAAGGTGATGCTTGAAGACCTCAGAGAAGGTGTGCTTGGTGAACATGCAAGTAACCTGGGAGGATTGATAGCCCATGATATTGCAACTTCAACACCTTATGCCCGTGCCTTTATAGCTGACCCGGTGGTTGTTGATGAACTTAATGATGTAGCAAGGGTTGCCGGCCACCCGCTTTTTGAACGCAGATCTATTTTTCATGCACTCAATCACAAAGCCATAGGCAGAATTCATGCAGAATCTACTGACAGGGAATATAATGAGCTCAATCTTATAATAGCTCATCTTGGCGGAGGGATATCTGTTGGTGCACACGAAAAAGGGCGCGTGATCGACGTTAACAATGCCCTTGACGGGGAAGGTCCGTTCTCTCCTGAAAGATCGGGTACTTTACCTGCAGGGTGCCTGGCAAAAGTTTGTTTTGATGGAAAGCACACCCGGGAGGATGTGAAGAAAATTATTACCGGCCGGGGCGGTTTAATGGCATATTTCAATACAAACGATGCATATGAAATTGAAGTCAGGGCGAAGGATGGTAATCCTAAAGCCATATTGATCCAAAATGCAATGTCATACCAGGTAGGCAAGGAGATAGGTGCGATGGCCGCCGTTCTGAAAGGCCGGGTGGATGCTATTATTCTCACAGGGGGTATTGCTCATAACCCGATGCTTGTTTCCTATGTGCGTGATATGGTTTCCTTTATTGCTCCGGTTGTTGTTTATCCCGGTGAAGATGAAATGAAAGCATTGGCAATGAATGTTCTGATGGTCCTTACAGGAAAGATGGAGGCCAAAAAATATCCCTGATAATAAGAGATGCAAAACAAATTATGCCCCTGCTGTGTTAATAACAGGGCACTCTGAATTCCTGTTCCCCTGCTTACACCATTTAATTACTATATTCGAAGCTTCATGCATAATTTGGCTTGGTTTTTGACGAATTTCTGCAATACACTACTTATTGCGATATTTAAGGTTACCAGTTATATTACGACCAACAACACTAAAGTTTAATGGATAAATACTTTAAAAACAGTATAATAATTCTTTTTATCATACTATTTTCCGGTATACGGAATTCTGAATCATATGCACTGACCGGTGATGATTATTCAAGAAGGCATTTTTACGGTTCATATATCGGTATTGATATTGATCCTGGTCTGATAAATCAGTTTGAAGGTACAGCATTTATTGGTTACAGGATAATACCACGCTGGCACGCAGGTTTTGGTGGAAAATATCAGTATTATTATAATAAGCGCCTGGATAATGTTTTTCGGGCCCATATCTTTGGCCCCATGGTCTTCTCTGATCTTATTGCGATTAAGGATCTTGATGAATTCCTTCCGTTCAGGTTTATTGACGGGGCCTTCTTCATTCATGCTGAAATGAATCTATTCAGCTTACCTGAAAGGCATTTTGCCATAAATAATAACGAGCACAGGGATAAGAAACGTTTTTTCCGGCCGACATGGTTGACAGGTGCTGGAATCAAAAGACAAGCAGGGGCAAACAGCTATTTTAAAGTATTGCTTATGTTTGATGTATCGGCACATTCCAATAAAATATACTCTAATCCTGTTGTGCGCTTTGGTTTGATATTTTAGATCTGCCTTAACTGCACGAAAAACTATTCATAAAAAGAACTAATCACATAAAGAATGAAAAAGCTCCCCTGATGGAGGGAGCTCTTTTGATGCTGATCTGATTATATTTGAATGTAATTCTATTCAGCAGTTTTAACATTGGTGGCCTGCGGCCCTCTTTTGCCATCGGAAATCTCGAATTCAACTTCCTGTCCTTCTTCCAGAACCCTGAAGCCTTCACGTTCGATACCAGTGTAATGCACAAATACGTCGTTACCTTCTTCGGTTTGAATAAACCCATAGCCTTTGGCTGAATCAAACCATTTTACTTTGCCTTTCATGATAAAAAAAATTAAATTAAAAAATTATTATTAATGAACCAGTTTACAAATATCCGATTTTTTTTTAAGCTTATCAATTATTTTCTGATAAATACATATAATTAAACATTTCAATTATTTATTATATTAATCGAAAACCTATGGTTTAATAGAGTTTAATATTTATGTTTAACGGATTTTCTCCGGATGCAATTATTCTTACAATCTTTAAACAGTTTAAAGCCATATTTGTTCTAAGTAAGTAGTTACAGAGAGATCATGATTGTTTTACAATTTAGAAAGCAATATTTTGGGTATTCCTTTTATTAATACCTAACTTTGCATTGATGCTGAATCAATAACAGAAATAAATCAGCCGGATTAGCCGGCTGTTAAACAACTGTTTTTGATGCACTATAAGGAAAATATTTTTAATTAAAGCCATTTAATAATGATTATTGAAGAGAACAAAGTTGTATCGCTGACCTATGAGCTGAGAGTTAATGACGAGAAGGGTGAAATTGTTGAAAAAGTTGAAAAAAAGACACCCCTGACCTTTCTTTTCGGTCGTAATAATCTCCTCCCGGATTTTGAAGCAAAAATTGATGGTTTAAAAGAGGGCGACCCTTTCAGTTTCATGCTTGAACCCGAAAAAGCATATGGCCAGATTTCAGATGAAGCAATAGTTGATTTGCCTAAAAATATATTCGAGGTTGATGGTAAAATTGACGAAAACCTCCTGAAAGAAGGCAATACCATACCTATGCAGGATAACTCCGGCAACAGGCTTAATGGTATTGTCATGGAAATAGGAAATGAATCGGTCAAGATGGACTTTAATCATCCACTGGCAGGTGACACCCTCTATTTTAAAGGAGAAGTGGCGGAAATACGTAATGCTACTGAAGAAGAGATCAATCATGGCCATGTTCACCAGGCTGGTCAGCATCCATGCGGCGGCGGAGGAAACAATCCAGGTGATGAAAATTGCAGCTGCGGGAAATGATGATTTCACCACCTTGATCAGGAAAAACTTTCCTTAATGTATAACCCGACAAAATCCGATGGATATATCGGCCTGTCAACCGGTATATTGATAATACTACTCTGGCTCACAGGGCTTGTCGTTTTTCTGCAGCTTGACCTGGCTGTTGTGCCCTGGTATGCGGTCATACCTGCAGTTTTGGTGCAGACATTCCTCTATGTGGGTCTGTTTATTACAGCACATGATGCAATGCATGGAGTAATCTATCCGCCAAACCTCAGACTGAACAATTTTATCGGTTCGCTTGCTGTATTGCTCTATGCTCTTTTTTCCTATAAAAAGCTTCACACCAAGCACTGGGAGCATCATAAATATCCTGCAAGTGAAAAGGATCCCGATTACCATGATGGTAAACACCCGGGTTACTTCAGCTGGTATTTCAAGTTTATGATTGGTTACCTGAGCTGGTGGCAGATCCT
>SLOS01000286.1 GCA_007132365.1 Bacteroidales bacterium
GTACGACTGAGATAGAGTCTTAACTTCGCCTGACGATGAAAGATACCTGCCGTTTGTACACCGACCTCGCGTGGCTGTGGCCGATGTGGGGCGATGCGACTGAGTACGCTGATTTCTGCAGGCATGTAGCAGGACTGATACGACAGCACGCCGGTCGCCCGGTAACTACACTGCTGGATATCGGGTGCGGGGGCGGGAAAAATATCCTGAACCTGAAGCGGGAGTTCACAGTCACCGGACTGGATCTGAGTCCCACAATGCTTGCCCAGGCAAAAGACTTGAACCCGGAGTGCATTTTTGTCCAGGGTGATATGCGGACATTCAGATTGGGCCGGACATACGATGCCATTCTGATGGATGATGCAATATCATACATGAACTGCCTGAAGGATTTCGAGGCTGCGATCCGCACTGCATGGGCACATCTGGAGGCAGGAGGAGTGATGATCGTCACACCCGATGTGACACCTGAGACATTTCAGCAGAACAAAACCACTGTTACATCTTCGATCCGTGATGCGATGGAGGTAGTATTTATCGAGAATGTTTATGATCCCGACCCTGCAGACGAGCAATATGAAACGACGGTTCTGTACCTGATACGCGATAACGGCAGGCTGCAGATTGAGACCGATCACTGGACCCTGGGGATATTCCCGCTGGATACATGGAGGACAGTCCTGCGGGAGACCGGCTTTGAAGTGTACGAGGATCGATACAGCCAGGATGGTGATGAATACACGGTTTTCTCCTGTGTGAAGCCCGGGTGACCTTTTATCTTAAACGAATATATGGGCTGTATTTACCGTATCATGCCAGTTCCAGGAAGCCTTTCAGGCTCAACAGGCTGTTGCTGAAACATTACGTTATATGAATATGAAAGTATGAAACCAGCAAACATTTATGAATCAATTCCGAAAGATCCGGATGCCGAAATATTTGATGACATCATCAGTACTCCGGGTATCAGAATTGAAAGAATAATTTCAAAAGGGCACACCTCGCCTGAAAACGGCTGGTATGACCAGGAAGAGAATGAATGGGTCATGGTTCTGGAAGGTTCGGGGACTTTAACATTTGAAGATGGTTCTGTTGCTCATCTCTCAAAGGGTGATCACATAAATATCCCGGCACACTGCAGGCATAGGGTGTCATGGACTGATCCAAACCAATTAACCATATGGCTGGCGGTGTTTTATAAGTAATTTTGGATAGGAATGCCGGCAGCTAACATAGTTGGGTAATTAGAAAAATTAATATTCATGAACTGGAAGTTTTTTGTATCATGGGTTCCGGGTATTCCGATTGCTATTATCAATGGCGTAATTCGTGAATACTGGTATCAGCAATTCCTGCCCGAACAGCAATCTCATCAACTCTCTACCTTAAGCTTTATAATACTTTTTGGGGTTTACATTTGGTTTATTCTCAGATGGCTGAAACTTCCTTCACCACGGGCAGCCCTTCGACTTGGTTTGACATGGCTTGCCCTGACTTTCGCCTTTGAATTCCTTTTCGGACATTTCGTGATGGGCCATTCCTGGGCAACCCTGTTTCAAGACTACAATATTTTTGCGGGTCGCGTGTGGGTTCTTGTGCTTGTCTGGATTAGCACAGCTCCTGTCATTTTCTATCGAATTAAGAGAGGTCGATCCCTTTCGGGGAAATAAAAACGGGTGGAGCCGGCATGCTCTGTATGCAGTTGAATCCGGCTCCCGAAACAACAAACGAAAAGATGCATAAGGCAAAAGCTGTCCTTGAAGTTGTAGTTGTCTTTGGCTCTATCCTGTTGCTCATTGCATTGGTAGGCCTGTCACCAGCCGGCAGTTGGGAACGGCAGGTATCAAACCGGTTTTTTATTGAGTATGGGATAATGATCATCTTCCCCCTGCTTTTGCTGGTGGCGACCCGCAGGAACCTGGCAGCCTATGGTCTGTCGTTTCGCAACTTTTCATATCATCTGGACATAGCGGCAACTGCATTAGTGCCTGTAGCATTAGCCAGTGCTGCCTTTGCATTTGTAGATTACAGGGAATGGCACGGTTCGCTTATCCTTGCTGCTCTTAGAATTGCTGTTCTTTTTGTAACAGGCTGGTTGCTGAAGCGCAAACCAACAGCAGCCGGGAAAGGGGTCTTGCTCAGCACTTTTTTACCACTGCTTTTCATTGGACTTGCTATGGGGACCTGGCTGGGGAATGCCTTGACTGCCATTGTCTTCTACCTCTTTTTTGTTGGGTTCGGGGAGGAACTGTTGTTTCGCGGGTATATCCAATCCAGGTTAAATGTTGCTTTCGGTAAGCCATTTAAGTTTATGGGGGTCAATTATGGTTGGGGTATTGTGATAGCATCAACCCTTTTCGGGTTGATGCATGTACTCAATATCGGCAGTCTGGTTGGTGGCCGGTGGGAACTGGCCTGGTGGTGGGGTTTATGGACGTTCTTTGGGGGCCTGGTGTTAGGCTTTGTCAGGGAAAAAAGCGGTGGGATAATCGCCCCGGCGATACTCCACGGGTTACCACAGGCAATTGCTTATGCCGTGCTTGGGCTATAGGAAACTTAATCATAATCCCTTGATGCCTCTTGCCAGCGTGAGGTTCAGCCATATGATCGAAACCGCTACATCAACGTTTCTTTTCGGGTTAATTATCGTCTGGCTGCTACATCGCCGACATTATGGAATAAAAGATTTGCCGGGATGGGAAGAAGTAAATGTTACAAATCCTTATCTGGTATAGCCAGAACCAAATCTGTTTGAATAATATTTCGCCAAAGTAAGCTGGAATTTAAGTTATAAGCTACAGTCTGGACGCCGGCCTGGAAAGGTTTCATGCAGGTACCGTCTACATCCCTGATAAATGACTGGACAAGGTGATGCAATTTTGGATCCAGATCAAACCATTTCCCTGATGCTGGATAAAGGTGTTGATTTTATTGCATTTACAGATAATGAGAAGGATATAAGAGTTTATGATGGTGATGGTCTGATGAAAATTCCCGTGCCGCAGGTAGATGCCCTTGATACCCTGAATGCCGGCGATGTTCTGCATGGTGCCTTCTGTTATTATCTTACTGAGGGGTTTTACCGCAGGGAAGCACTTCGCAGGGCTGTGATTATTGCCTCCAGATCATGTTGTTCTTTTGGTACCCATACATGGAAGGATCACGAATGAACAAGATTAATGAGTATTCTGATAGCTTCGGCGTAATCATTGATACCTGATCCAGGTACAGGGTCGTATTTCATAAAAAAATTTATTGTAAGAGGGGTAATAATATGGTAGGCAGCAGTTATAAACCCGGACATTAAAGCAAGAGTTTCCAATATAGCAATAAGATTAGCAGGGATATGGGGGATGCCCTTAATCTCGAACCAGCTTGCCGGGGTATAAACCAGGTAAGCCGGAACAAAACCAAAGGCCATAGGATAAAGAAAATTACGTGCGGCTATTAGCCCGTAAATAAACAACACAATGGCCAGTAAAAAAAAGGCTGTTCGTTTGACCGGCAAATATCTTATTTCTGCTTGGGAAAGGTGTTTTTCTTTCACTTCATAGTAACTCTAAATCGGTAAACTCCTGGCGGGGCTTTACCCGAATGGCATGTGTAATTAAAAAATTCACGGTGCGAAGTAAAAACCGGTGTTAAAGCTTCCTCCTGGGGGGTGTTTTACTAATTCGCAACTTTCAGCAATTTACCTGCAGGAACCTGTTCCGTAAGTTCCATATTATTTAGAAAAGCAAATTCATCCATTCGGTCGTCTGGAACTCCCATTGCACGAAATATACCGGCAAGGGTTCCGGTACTTTCCACCCTTCTTATACTGATCCTTTGAGGTTGTACATTCAATCTGGCCGGATCGGTCAGTTTGTTGAAGTTAATCATAGTTGTTTCAAACCGTTGCAAGTAATCATCAAAGTTAGCTTCGGCCGACACCCCATGAAAAACATAGTATGTGCCATCATCATCAATAAAATATGACAGCACCCTTATATTTCCATCCCCTTGCTGTGACGGCTGTATAGAGATTGTTGTAATGGCCGGCATTCCGTTAACAGTCGTTCTCCGGGTTTCCAGAACATTAAGTTCAAGCTGCCTAAGGGTTGTCTGGGCTGCATCTTCCAGTGATGCCTGCCCGGCAATATTGAATACCATAAGAGCCTGCCTGTCCGGCGGACCGATCCTGACCTGGGTAGGCGCATTTTCAAGTTCCCAGCCGGAAGGAAAAGGAAACTGAAATTCAAGCTCGGGGTGGTAAAAGACATTGCCGTCAACATAACCCTGACGGGGGTCATCTCCATATACCATCCCGTTGAGCATTCTCAGATAGGATTCCTCATTTACCTGCCATTCGTCAATGCCAAGCGTTGCCTGCCATTTTTCCGCATCCCGCCGCACATCATCGTAACGATCGCCCGGATCGGGGTGAGTTGAAAGGAAATTTGGGATCCCGGCACGTTCCTCCGCCAGGTTCATCTTAATCAGCACCTCAAAAAAATTAGCAATTTTGCGGGCGTCATATCCGATTTTTGAAGCATATTCCACTCCCAGCCGGTCGGCCTGACGTTCATCGTCTCTGCTGAATCTGAGAAATAAAAGTTCCATTCCGGCCATGGCAAACTGGCCGTATCTTGCGAACTCTTCCGAGGCGATCATCCCCCCGATCAAAAGCAACTGACCCAGTTGCTGCTTTGTATGGCGACTGGCAGAATGACGCGCTGTTATGTGGCCCATCTCATGTCCCAGGACACCGATCATTTCAGCTTCATTATTGAACTGGGCCAGGATGCCCCTGGTAAAATAGATGTAGCCTCCGGGAACGGCAAATGCATTTATAACAGGAGAATCAAGTATACGGAAATGATATTCAAGTTCGGGCCTGTGTGAGATCCCGGCCATTTCCGTGCCTTTTTCTTCAATCAGGCTAAAGAGCGGAGGATTTTCATAAAGTCCGAAAGCTGATATGATCTGGGGATCATATTCCCTGCCCATCCTGATTTCCTGACTTTCGGTCATGAACATAAGTTGTCTTTTGCCGGTAACGGGATTGATAGCACATGA
>SLOS01000245.1 GCA_007132365.1 Bacteroidales bacterium
TACCTTTTTGGCATTTTCAAGATCCTTGAAGCATATCATATAAAAGGAAACCCCATCCTGATTCACTGGTACTATGAAAAAGATGATTTCGAGATGCTTGAATCCGGAGAAGACTATGCATCAATACTGAAAATACCATTTAAGATGGTGCCTGTGGAAGTTGAACAATGATAATCCCGTCCAGCCAGTTTTTAAGCAAGAATCAACCCAGGTAGCTCTTGAGCAATTTGCTTCTTGAGGTATGTCTTAACCTGCGGATAGCTTTTTCTTTTATCTGCCTTACCCTTTCACGGGTCAAACCGAATCTTTCGCCTATCTCTTCCAGGGTCATGTCCTGAACCCCGATCCCAAAAAAATACTTAACGATATCCCTCTCTCTCTCTGTAAGGGTAGCAAGGGAACGTTCTATCTCCTTGCCCAGCGATTCATTCAGCAACGTCCGGTCTGCATTGGGAGAATCATTATTTATAAGCACATCAAGCAGGGAGTTCTCTTCGCCGTCAGAAAAAGGAGCATCAACAGAGACATGTCTTCCCGAAACACGAAGGGTATCGCTGACCTTTTCTTTCGGTAGTTCCAGTATATTGGCAAGCTCTTCGGGTGATGGGGTGCGTTCAAACTCCTGTTCAAATTTCGAAAAGGCCTTGTTTATCTTGTTCAGTGATCCAACCTGATTGAGAGGTAAACGGACTATTCTCGATTGCTCGGCCAGCGCCTGTAAAATTGACTGCCTGATCCACCATACTGCATAGGAAATAAACTTAAAACCACGTGTTTCATCAAATTTCTCAGCAGCTTTTATTAAACCAAGATTACCTTCATTAATAAGATCGGGCAGACTAAGTCCTTGATTCTGATACTGCTTTGCTACTGATACAACAAAACGCAAGTTTGCCCGTGTAAGTTTCTCAAGAGCGTCTTTGTCCCCCTGCCTGATTCTCTGGGCAAGATCAACTTCCTCTTCAATTGTAATCAATTCCTCCCTGCCAATCTCCTGAAGATACTTGTCCAGTGAAGCACTTTCCCTATTAGTAATTGATTTTGTGATCTTTAGCTGTCTCATTGTATCATTTTAAAATAATAGCAAATGTAAGGTAATTAATAATTAATGTCAATAAGATTATCACATCCATCTGAATAAACGACAAAAAAGACCTGCTATTGCAAGTCTTTAATGCCGATGTTTATGTAAATTCAAAATTAAAGACCAAATGCATAATAAGCTACTGTTCCATCAGTATAAACACCCTGAATATATACTCCTCCCTGGTGTCCATCCAGTATTTTCCTGATATCGGCCGGAGAGTTTACAGGGTTATCGTTAATTGAGGTGATTATGAAACCTTCCCTTATTCCGGCCGACATAAACTTACCCGGTGTAAGTTCTGTTATCTGCGCACCTCCGGAAATATTCAGATCTCTCCTGACTTCACTGCTTACCTCCCTGAACCTTGCACCAAGGTAAGCCTCCTGCGGCCTGATTACTTCCATTTCGCCCTCAATGTTACGCAACGTTGCCATAATTTGTTGCGTTTTGCCATCTCTTTTTATCAATACAGCCACCCTGTCTTTCGGGCGGTATCTTGCTATCTGCTCCTGCAGTTCAGAGGGACTGTTAACAGGAATATCATCTATCCTTAAAATAACATCCCCCTCCTTAATACCGGCAGCCTGTGCAGCACTGTTATCAATTATACCGGCAACATAAACCCCCTCAATCCTGTCAATACTATGCTTTCTGGCCAGCTCTGAGTCCAGATCCTGAATATTTACCCCAAGTACTGCCCTTTGCACCTCTCCGAACTCAATTAAATCATCAACAACTTTCTTCACAATACTTACCGGAACAGCAAATGAGTTACCGGAGTAGGCACCTGTAGGAGACATGATCAGTGTAGGTATCCCAACCAGTTCTCCCCTGAGATTGACAAGCGCTCCACCGCTGTTACCCCTGTTTACCGCGGCATCTGTCTGGATAAATGATTCTATCGGCATGTTGCGGTCGCGGAATATACCTACAAACCTTCCCTTTGCACTTACAATACCGGCTGTTACCGTTGACGTAAGATTCAACGGGTTACCAACCGCCAGAACCCACTGACCCAGACGCAAATCATCGGAATTCCCGAATTCCAGGTAATGCATCCCGTCAGCGTCAACCTTGAGCAGGGCAATGTCAGTGCTTGGATCAGTACCTACTATTTCAGCAGAAAATGTGCGTCTGTCATTAAGGGTTACTTCGACATCAGTGGCATTTTCAATAACATGATAATTGGTCACTATGTAGCCATCGTCCGATATGATGACTCCTGACCCGAAACCGGTAACCGGTTCCGGCTGCCGGTCACCGCGGGGACCGAAAAACCATTCATAGAAGGGGTCCTGCCTTTGCATTGACCGCTGTCGGAGACTGGTGGTTTTGACATGAACCACTCCATGCACAGTCTTTTCAGCTGCATAGGTGAAATCAAATTTATCAGCCTCGAAATCATCAGGGAGACTGGTGAACCATGTAGGGTATTGTTCCCGGTATGTTATCACTTCAGTTGTCGTACCTGATATTTTCACATAGGCAAAAACCGCCACCAGTGCCGCGATAATTGCAACCAGAAAATGAACAATAATATTCTTAAGCTTCATAATTAATATTTTTAGTGAAACAATTTAATCCATCATCATACTTTCCTGTATTATAATGAACTCATTTACATAATGTTTTGTTATTAATGATCAATATATCTTCTTTTTTTTATTTATTTGCATTTATAATATTATCAAAAATAGTGCCTTTGGCTCACAACATGTCATCAAGTCGGGTTAAAAAAGTTTAAAAGCGTATATTTACCATTTAACAACAACCTTATATACAATAAAGTTCACCACTACCGGAAATGCTACTGAAATTTCATAAATATCAAGGAAACGGCAATGATTTTATTATTATTGATAACCGGAAACAATCATTTCCGGTTATCAACGATGTGCTTATAAGGACGCTGTGCGACCGGAATTTTGGAATCGGGGCCGATGGTCTCATGCTTCTGGAGAGGAGCGCGGACTATGATTTCCATATGATCTATTTCAACTCAGACGGCAAAGAAGGCAGTATGTGCGGAAATGGTGGCCGGTGCATGGTACATTTTGCCCGGAAGCTTGCCATAGTTAAGAATACTGCCATTTTTTCAGGAATTGACGGTATTCATGAGGCCTCGTTTGATGACGGGGGACTGGTACATCTGAAAATGCAGGACGTGGATAACATTGAATCCGATGGACCGGCATTTATTCTGGATACAGGTTCTCCTCACTATGTGCTTTTTGCGGACAGTATTTCAGGCATGGATGTTGTAAAGGCCGGACGGATGATAAGGTTCAGTGACCGTTACAAAGAATATGGGATAAACGTAAACTTTGTGCAAAGAGCCAGTGACCATATCATTATAAGAACTTATGAACGGGGAGTTGAGGACGAAACACTTGCCTGCGGGACCGGAACGGTAGCAGCAGCGCTTGCATCGGTAATCGACAGTCCCCCGGAAGATACAAGCATTAAAGCAGAGACCAGGGGTGGCTTGCTGGAGGTCAGGTTCCGCCGTAAGGGCAGGTTATCTTTCAGTGACATATGGCTGATCGGCCCTGCAAAGCATGTATTTGAAGGAATAGTGGATACTGATGATATCGCCGGTTAAGGGACTTGTGCAAAAAAATACTGATTCAGAAACATAAAACCGGCAAAACAATCTATTTATTCAGGATCCTTATGAAAATAACCCAAGCAGTAACTGTTCATGCAAAATATAACCCCGGAACCCACGGATGCAAATATTCCCGATGATCTTCTGAAGCCTGAAATTTTTGATCCCGATAAAAATTCCGGAACTTTCAGTGCCGGCATGAATTACTCCCGGGCATTAATAGAACTTGAATCGGGCAGCACATTGACCGTCCGCGGCAGTTATGCAACGGCAATCTCATTTTATTCATGGCTGAAAAAAAGGATCAGTTCAAAATATCCTGTTTATGATCACATCTCCTCCAGGAAAACAAGGAGAGTGTTAAATGAAACTGCAGGTAAGATCCTTGCAGGAATAAAGGGGCACAGTATCGATCTGAGTGGAGCACCGGAAATCCCGTGGCTGAAAGAATTTTATCCTGATAATCATGATTTTCTTATTCCACTGACGGATCTGCTCGGGATGAACGGCGCCTGGCAATGGTATAAAAATGGAGTTACTTATCCCGTACTGGAACAAAAGCTGCATCCTTTCTACGGTGCCTATTTCCCTTCTCGGACCGGGCACCTGGTCATGTTTGACAACTGGCTTTCAGCTAACCTGAAAAAGTTCAGCTACGCCCTTGATATAGGAACAGGTTGCGGCGTCCTTTCGCTTATAATGGCAAAACACGGAATTGAAAAGATCCATGCAACTGATGTTAATCCGAATGCTGTTTACAGCGCATCGCTTGAATTTGCCCGGATTAAAATGGCAGAACGGATCAGTGTTGAGAAAGCCTCCCTTTTCGGCTCTGCCAGGGAGGTTCGGGGACTGGTTGTTTTTAATCCGCCATGGATCCCGGGTAAATGCATGAATATGATGGACAGGGGAATATACTATGAAAAAGGTTTTTTTGAAAATTTCTTCCGTGAAGCAGATAAAAGAATGGCTCCCGGCAGCACTCTGGCAATTATCTTTTCAAGTTTTGCAATTGAGGCCGGAATAGCTGAATTTAACCCTGTCGAAAAATTCACGGGTTTGAACAATTGTTTCATCCTTAAGCAAAAAAATACCGGAAAAGTGACTGAAAGAACCGGCAACTCCTCAAGATCATGGATAAACCGTATCAGGGAAAAAGAAGAAACTGAATTGTGGATATTACAAAAACGGGGCTCCTGATAATAAGACATATTCACCTTAAAAATTCTCTACTGAAGATGCTTTGGGACAAGGATATCAAAGCGAGGAAATCAGATTATCAGCCATTCCCCGGTCGTTCCTGAGACGAGGCACCTTGTTCTGCCCACCCAGTTTTCCGATTGAGTTCATATACCGGGCAAA
>SLOS01000413.1 GCA_007132365.1 Bacteroidales bacterium
CTGAACTGCTTTCCGATATAGCTGCAAAGTTCAACGTTGAATGTTATGACGTGCTTACGGGATTTAAATTTATCGCCGGACTGATGAGGAAGTATGAAGGAGAGAAGACTTTCATTGCCGGCTTTGAAGAGAGTTACGGCTATCTGGCCGGTGACTTTGTACGCGATAAGGATGCGGTCATATCCTGTGCACTTATCGCTGAGGCAGCAGCCTGGGCCAGGGAGCAGGGCAGAACCTTGTATGATATGCTTATCGACCTGTATATTGAGTTTGGCCTTTACAGGGAGTCGCTCATTTCGATAGTCCGTAAAGGAAAGACCGGAGCAGACGAGATAACCGCCATGATGGAACGTTTCCGCACATCACCTCCGGAAACGCTTGACGGTTCACCGGTAATGCTGATAAATGATTATCTTAAGCAGAAGTCCTTTGATTCAATAAGCCAGCTTCGCCGCGATATTGAACTGCCAAAGTCCAATGTACTGCAGTTTTTCCTGAAGGACGGCTCAGTCATATCAGTCAGGCCTTCAGGTACTGAGCCCAAGATCAAATTTTATATCGGTGTACGCGGCAAACTCGATAAGAAGGAGGACTTTGAGCTTGTCCGCGATCAGCTTTCAGAAAAAGCGGAAAAGATCCTCAAGGGTCTCGGAGTTTGATTGTTTCTTTTTTTGAAAATGAATTTTTGAAAGTAATGATTGATAATGGCCTCCTGACAGACTGTTTTTGGGCTGCGATTATTAAAGATAATGTCTGACAGGGTTTTTATTTGATTTTAATGCGAAAAACCGTTAAATAATTTGTTTAACAAAAAAATTTCCTGTTCTATGAAGAGTTACAGAAAAGAGATGTGGTTTGAGACCAAAAGCCGGCGGGAGCTTATCAATATTACCCCGGCAGTTGAGCAGTGCCTGGCTGAGAGTGGTGTAAAAGAGGGTCTTCTCCTGTGTAACGCAATGCATATCACAAGCAGTGTATTCATTAATGATGATGAGTCGGGCCTGCATCATGACTTTGAGGTCTGGCTCGAGAAGCTGGCCCCGGAACACCCGCATTCACAATACAGGCATAACGGATTTGAAGATAATGCCGACGCTCATCTTAAAAGGACCATTATGGGCCGCGAGGTGGTGGTTGCCATAACTGGAGGAAAGCTTGATTTCGGACCATGGGAGCAGATATTCTACGGAGAGTTTGACGGCAAAAGGCGCAAGCGCCTTCTGGTCAAAATCATAGGGGAATAAAAATGGATGGAATCCCGGGAGCAAATTACCTGCAGGTAATTATTTACATCATCACCGGGCAGGCTGCAGATTGATTAATTGTCATACAGGAAACCGGGATATATATTTTTCGCCGGTCCGGGCTCCTGGGCTGCTTTAAATTCCCCGAAAGGGAAACCATTATTTTATTCAAAATACCGGTCGCTGAAATTGACCAGGAACAGCTTCTCTGTGGGCCGCGTAAAAGCAGTGTAGAGCCAGCGAAGGTATTCTGTGTTGATCATCTGATCGGTTATATATCCCTGGTCGATGAACACATTCTTCCATTGTCCGCCCTGTGCCTTGTGACAGGTCACTGCATAGGCGAATTTTACCTGCAGGGCATTGAACCAGGGGTTTGACCTGAGCTTCTCGATTCTCTTTCGTTTGTTGGCAATATCGGAATAATCCTCCATTACCGAGTAGAACAGGTTTTTATTTTGCTGGTTGCTGAGCGAGGCAGTCTCAGAGGAAATTGTATCAAGAAGAAGCTTAACCTCAATTTCTGTATCCTTGTAATCGATGAACCTGATCAGGGCATCGGCAAACCTGAACCCGTACATCTCCTGGTAACGCCTTACGCGGACAATCTCGATTATATCGCCGTTAGCAATAAAGTCGGTCAATTCGTTCTCCGGCAACCAGAAATAGTTGTTTTTTACCACCATCATCAGATCACCCGCTGCCAGCTCTTCATCCCTGAAGAGAATATGGTCCCTTATTCCCCGGTTAAACTGGTTGGCCTTCTTATTGGAGCGTGTTACCACAATAGTGTTCTCAATGCCGCACTTATCATATGATTCGGTTATCTTATCCAGCAATTCCGGGCCGTTTACCCTTTCTATATCTGTATAGTCCTGAAGCATTATATGAGGAAGTCCGCTTACTTCCCCGGTAATTTTATGCCGAATGCCGCTTGCATTGAAAAGAATACCGGAATCTTCTGCCTGGCGCAGGATTTCACTCAGGAACACCTCCCCGACACTAAACCCGAAACCTTTAAGATATGCTGCATCCAGGGCCGGACTGATATCAATTCCCACCGGTGGCAGCTGTGCAGTGTCACCCACCAGTACCAGTCTGCAGTTCCTGTCATTATCCACATAGCTTATAAGGTCATCAAGGAGCCTGCCGCTGCCGAATATATCCGACTCAAATGACTGGTTTGAGATCATTGAAGCCTCATCAACAATAAAAAGGGTGTTGGAGTGCAGGTTCCTGTCCAGCACAAACCTGCCCGTACCATCAGCGGCTGATCTCTGCCGGTAGATCTTTTTATGAATTGTCCATGCGTTATAGTTACAGTAGGAGGCAAGAACCTTGGCTGCCCTTCCGGTAGGGGCCAGCAGAACCACATTGTTCTTCAATATCCGGATTGTTTTTACAAGCGCACCCAGAATCGATGTCTTTCCCGTTCCGGCAAAACCTTTCACAAGAAGTATCTCTTTTCCTTTACCTCCTGTAAGGAAATCAGGGATCATCTTTATCATTCTCTCCTGGCTTGGCGTTGGTTGATGACCGAGTTGCCTGGTTAAGATATTGATAATATGGGTCTTTAACATTTTAAGTAATTATGCTGATTTTTAAGGTATAAATATATTTTTTTTATAAATTTGCCATCAAACATAAAACTAATATCCCGGAAAAGAAAAGATCCATATCTTACGTTAATTATACTGGTAAAATATACAGATAATTAATAAACAATAGTTTTTTGAAAAATAATCAGGATAATCAAAATATAATAAATGATGAAAACAGTAATTCAGGTTCTCCTTTCAGTTGCTATCCTTGTACTGGGGTATTTGCTGGTTGACAGTATCAATCAGCCTATCAGATTCCAGCAGGAGCAAAGGGCAAGGTATAACAGAACTATTGACAGGTTAAAGGATATTCGCACTGCCCAGCTGGCTTACCGCTCGGTCTACGGAGAATTTACCGGAAGTTTTGACACGCTGATTGATTTCGTAAAGAATGATTCATTCCGCGTTGTTATGGCCATAGGTTTTGAAGATGATGAAGAAGGTGTTGCCTCGGCAGAAATTATTCGTGACACTATAAGGGTAAGTGTAAGGGATTCTATTTTCCCCCGGGGTTATCCGGTTGATTCTTTGCGTTATGTTCCTTACACCGGGGGCAGGGAGGAATTTTTCCTGGGTGCCGGAGAGGTTATGACCGGATCAGGTCTTAACGTTAAGGTTTTTGAAGCCCATGTTCATAACAATGTATTACTTGCGGGACTTGACAGGCAGCTTGTTATCAATATGAACGATGAGCGGATCAGAAGGGATCAGTTTCCGGGATTACGCGTGGGTTCACTTACAGAGACCACCAATAATGCTGGTAACTGGGAATAATAATCCCTTCCGGTATGGATATTGTTTTTATAGACGAGACATTCGATCTTAATCAGACAAAAAATTATCATATATCCATTCAGGCAGGCCTGAATGGATATTCTTTTTCAATACTTGACCCGGTCAGGAGCAAGTACATTCTTCTCAGGCATTTTGCCTTCAGGGGAACAATGACAACTTCATTACTTGAGGACAAGATCGTTGACATACAGAATAACGATGAATTCCTCACAAAGGAGTACAAATCAGTCCTTTTCTCATACCAGAGCCCAAAATATACCCTTATTCCCGGACCTCTCTTTAAAAAAGATAATCTGAGGACCTATTTTGAGTTCAACCAGTTTCTTGATGATCTTGACGAGATCCATTACAACCGGCTTAAAGGAACAGATGCCTACAATATCTTTGTCATACCCGCTGAGCTTTCGGGTATATTGCACAGATCATTCGGAAACGTCATTTTTTTCAATCATACCACTCCGTTGGTTGAAAACGGCCTGGTGAATTATGATGGCAAGGGTTTTCAGAAAGTTGCCATTGTAAATATATACTGCAATTATGCCGATATCGTTGTAATAGATGGGAACAAGCTGTTGCTGTGCAACACCTTCCCCTGGAAGAATGAGGAGGACCTGGTATATTTTATACTATATATATACGAACAGTTAAAGCTTAACGGTGAAGAGACCCCTCTCGTCATTTCAGGTGAGATGCCCAGAGATTCGGATGTTTATGAAATGTTAAGGAACTATATAAGAAAAACAGGATTTGAAAGGCGAAATACCCGGTTTAATTACAGCTACACCTTTAATGATGTTGATATCCATTGGTTTACAAACCTTTTTAACCTGCGGTTGTGCGTATAGTCAGTGGAGCATACAAAGGCAAACGGCTTTACCCCGGAAAGAGTTTCAGGGCAAGGCCGACAACAGATTTTGCCAAGGAGAACCTTTTCAATGTTCTGAACAATTACTTTGAGTTTGAGGAGCTGGAGGTTCTTGATCTTTTCAGCGGAACAGGCAGCATATCCTATGAGTTTGCCTCCCGCGGCTGCCGCGCTGTTGATTCAGTCGAATCAAACGCCAGATACCATAACTTTATCCAGAAAACGACCAGTGAGCTTAACTTTAAACAGTTATCAGCCATCAGGGCTGATGCTTTCAGGTTCCTGAAGCACACAACCCGTGACTACGATCTTATCTTTGCCGATCCGCCATTTGATATGAAGGAACTGGATCAGCTTCCCCATCTTGTCTTCAGCCGAAACCTCCTGAAGAAAGGCGGATGGTTCATTCTTGAGCATGGCAGGGATAATGATTTCTCAGCACATTTACAATTCCGCGAGCTCAGAAAATACGGAAACGTGCACTTCAGTATTTTTGCAAACCGGTAAGACCGTAAACCCGGAAAAAATTTCATATATATTTGCAGGAATAAAAATATCTTGTATTTTTGCATCACCAAAATTGATCTTTCAAAGATCAACGGTTCTTAAAAATAATGGTCCGGTAGTTCAGTTGGTTAGAATACATGCCTGTCACGCATGGGGTCGCGAGTTCGAGTCTCGTCCGGACCGCAGGAGCCTCTCAGAAATGAGGGGCTTTTTTTATGACACACCCCGGCAATAGTGGTGGATAGTGGTTTAATATTCGATTGTCGAGGATTCGGGTAGAGTTAGAAGATTATGAATTATCCATCCTGAAGGAGCGGGGTAAACCAAATTACTTTTTATCTTTAAATTACTATTAAGTTTTAGCTGGATATTAAATCAAAACGTGCCCTAACAAGTCGGACAGTTGGCTCTGGAAAACCTTTGGGTTTGGAAATTGGATATCAAGAATTATTTCCTACATTTATTTTCGAAAGCGAATTATGTGGTTATTAAGGCCTAACCACCACATACCGTGAGACCGTTGTATGGTGTTAGTAAAGCTTTGGCTGTAACAACAAGGAATGGTTTGAAAAGAAAAGGGGCATCTATGAAACACACCTTCTGTCTCCGTTAAAACAGTAATCTGTGTTTTTCAACAGCTAGCTTTTTATAGATTTGAATTACTACCAGAGGGAATTCATACATTAACACAAATATTTCATAGTGAAAAGTTTACTTCTCAGCGTTATGGCTTTTTATAGCGAATTACTAAAGCTAAAACATACCCAAAATGGAATATGAATTATATCCGCCATCGGATCAACTAAAAGACCAAGTCTATTCTTACATTTTCCTGAAAAATGTGGACGCTTCGATCAGTAAAAGAATCCTGCCCGGGGGGTATTGCTTTTTAGCTTTTCATTTAGGCGAGGGTGGATATCAGGTAGATGGCCTCAATGGATGTTCAGGCAGCCGTCCAAGAATGGTTATTATAGGACAAACCACGCAATGTTATACTGTGACCTCCCTGGGCACAGCAGATGTGTTTCTGGTTCTATTTAAACCATCAGGACTTTCAAAATTTTTCAAGGTTTGTATTCCTCATTTAACAAATTCTGATCTGGCATTGGATATGGTTATTGGCGAGAAAGCCGTTGAACTGTATACCCAATTGTTAGATAATAAGGAAATTAAAAGCAGAGTAGCCATTGTTGAGGAATTTCTGGTATCCATGAAAACAAACCATTATGTTAAGTATGAAAATATTGAAGCTGCCCTTGCGTACATCCACTTTAGGCATGGTATCTTAACCGTGAAAGAACTGACCGATCATTTATCTATTAATGAAAGAACTCTCCAAAGAGCTTTTAATGTTATTATAGGTTTGTCGCCAAAACAGTATTCGAGAATTCTCCGAATGAACTATTTGCTGAAATTGTTAGCTTCAGGAAAAGTAATTAGCTGGATTGAATTATTACACTTTGGTGGATATTATGATCAGATGCATTTTATCAAGGATTTTAAGGCTTTTACAGGAATAACTCCAAGGTACTATCCTGAAATGGATATTATTAATCTTCATAAAATCTCAAGAAGTCACTTTTTTTCAATGGATAAAGATTTTGTTGTCACAGATTGTATTGAATAGAATTCTCCTGTTTAGTGAAGTGTCGGTTTTTTACTATGATTGTTAAATAATCTTTAATAATTTGCCGCTGTATATTTACTTACGGCATCATGAATTACAGGTTATTTGGCTTACTGGTTTTCATATTCTTTCTTTTGTCACAATTATCTTTTTCTCAAAATTTAGAGGGTATTAAATCCGGGGGAAAAGTTAAACTGTCCGGAAATCTGGGGGCATCCATGGTTTTTTATCATGTTGACGGAAGAGAAACCAACCGCCCCAATTTCTCATGGATGCTTATAGGGAATCCTGTCCTTAGCATATATGGCATTACAATGCCATTTTCAATGACAGTGAGCGAACAGCAGCGGAGTTTTCAGCAGCCATTTAATAAAATTGGCGTTAGCCCTTACTACAAATGGGCAAAGTTGCACCTGGGATACCGGAACCTTTCATTTTCTCAATACACGCTGGGCGGACATACAATACTTGGAGCAGGAGCAGAAATCAATCCCGGCAAATTCAGGTTCGGCTTTATGCATGGCCGATTGTTAAGGCCAGTTGATACAAACCCTTTGCTGATTCTTGAGCCCGGAAGGTATAAATCTCCTGTTTACAAGCGCAACGGTACCGGATTTAAACTCGGATACGGAACTTCGGATAATTATTTTGATGTCGCATATTTTCACGGTTGGGACATACTTAATTCCATAAAGGATCAAAACCAGGAAATGGTAAAACCTGCTGAGAACGCGGTGTTTTCATTAACGACAAAACAAAAGCTTTCTGATAAATACGAGGTTGGTTTTGAATTTGCCAAAAGTGTTTATACAGGGGATATCCGTTCCGACTCGGTCGATAATAAGCTTTCCGGCTTTTCAAATCTCATTAAATCAAACGCCACAACACTGGAAAGTAATGTTTTCGATACCTATTTGGGTTATAATTCGCAAGATTTTGGTTTAAAACTAAGGGTTAAGCAGATTGATCCCGGATTTCGCTCAATGGGAACTTATTATATTCAAAATGACTACAGGAATGTAACCATTGAGCCCAGATACAGCTTTTCTGAAAATAAGTATTCATTAAGTGGAAGTCTTGGATGGCAGAAAGACAACCTGAAAAAGACGCTCCAATATGGTACTAACCGCAAAATAGGTTCATTGGGATTTTCAGCAGCGCCGGTTAAGTGGTATCGGGCCGATATTAATTTGTCGAACTACAATATCAATATGAGAAAGGGGTTGACTGAACTCGATACCCTTATGACCATATCGCAGACCACACGGTCGTTCAATCTCAACCAGAATTTAATTTTCACAGGTGAATCACTGGCACATATTATTTTTATTAGTTATAACAATCAGCTTCTTAAGGATAAAAATAAAAACACGGCAGCCCTCAGCGATTATACTTCCAATATGTGGTCAGGATCTTATCTGCTGAGTGTTATACCAAAGCAGATGAATTTTACGGTCACTTACAATTATACATCTTTTGATTTGGCAAGTATGAAAACAAGGGTTTCAGGGCCTGTTTTAACTTATTCTTCTTCAATGCTGAAGAATTCATTAAATCTGTCGGTGAGTAATGCTTTTTACAAGAATTTTCTGGATGGGGAGGAAAACAGCAAGCTAAATATTTTTAGCGTCAGCAGCTCCTACAGGATATCGAGGAAACAGCGGCTCAGGTTGTCGATATACTTTCACAAGAGCGAAGGATTAATGGGAAATACATCATCATCTTTTGCCGAAAACAAAGGGGAAATCGGATATTCATATATGTTCTAGCCATGACACAAGTAGTTTCACACACGGTTCGGTTGATATTGTTCAAACTGATATATATTCTTATTGCGGGTATGTCAGTTAATGCCCAGGTTTCTGTCAATACTGCTGTATTGCCTCCTTACGGCTCAAATGTTGAAAGTTATGCCGACCGCACGCGGATTGTGGTAACAGCTTCAGGTGCAGACCTTATCAACGTAGAGTGTTATTTGAATATCAGGATCACGGGAAACAATGGGATTGTTTTGCAATCGCTGATTGACAGGGCTTATCCCACTTTCAACCTTACCAATGCCATCCCGGTCATACTTGCCGGCCATGACTTATATGAGTATTTCAATCTTCAGAATTTGATGGTATCAGGTATCACCCTGAACGAACTCCAGCTAAATGGTTTGCCTCCGGGCAGTTATCAGGTTTGTGCCCGTGTGTACCACGAAGGATTTGCCTGGTCTCCGGATTTTCCAACGGGTTGCAGTAATTATTTTACAATTTCGCATTTGCAACCGCCTGTTTTGATAACACCGTCCAATCAGAGCGAGGTTAAAGGTTCAGCCATGCAGAGCATTATTTTCAGCTGGACGCCATCACCCGGTTCACCACCCTGGACCAATTATAAATTGACCCTTGTAGAGATTAAAGACCCAAACCAGGCACCCGGAGATGCTATGCTTTCCAATTTGCCATTTTTTGAAGCTGAAGTGTTAGGGACATCTTTTTTTTATGGCCCGGCACAACCATTACTGGACCCTGGAGTGCGCTATGCTTTCAGGGTAACAGCCTCCGATCCCGAGTCGGGGCAACAATTTCTGAATGCCGGACATAGTGAGGTTTTTTGGTTTATGGTAGGCGATAAAGAAGAGAGTGTGTTTGAGCCAAAGCATATTGAAACTGTTGAGATCTCTGCTGATACTGATGCTATTCAAGAGTTAAAAAAGGAATTTGAACTAATTCCTAATACCCGGATAAGTGGCCGGATATTCTGTAAATTTCCGGATATGCCAGGTATTGATATTGGCCCTGTTTCTCTTCCTTCAACCGATCCGATAATTCCAATGTCCATAGGGGGACAGGGACAACAAACCCTGCCCGAAGATCGTTCCGGCACAATCAGTTTCTCTGATGTGATGAAAGTGGGAAGTAAAGTGAGTTCAGATGTAATAAACATTAAATCCGGAACTGGTGGATTATCGGGAGTTACCAGTGTGGCTGATCAAGCCAAAGTTCATATGGGAGCCAGAAAAATGCCTTATTATTATTTTGGCAGTACCGAAACACTGGAAAACACAAAACCTCTTGCCAACCAAAGAGTCCGGCTGGTCGGGCGGTACGCCTATCTTCCTATGGAAGCAGCCCGTGGCACCGATTTCCCGGTATATGGCGACCCTGATGACAATGAAATCTTTTATCATTATACAGATATCAATGATAAGGAACGCACGGACCCGTATAAAGTTGTGAATGTTGTACTGGCAGTTGCTGAAACTGATGATAAAGGGAATTTTGCATTTGACTTCCGGTCGGACTTCTTTACCGGCGATTTCACCACCGATGAAATTGTCCATCAACCAATTGACAATATGAAGGAACTTGAAACACCAATGGAAAAGGTTGGGTGGGCCATGCAACAGGCTTACCCCGGTGTTGAAAACAATCTAATCGATGAGATTCTGGGGTTGGGTTCGAACATCAATGCAGGGGTTAATGCAGGGGTTAATGCACCTTCTCAACAGCAGCAAGTAATGAGCGGAGGTGTTAGCGCGATAAAACGTGGTGGTTATATCTGTCTGAAAATTGAAGTGGAGAATGAAAAATTCTGCAGCCCCGATATAGACATTTTTGCAATGCCCGGAGAGGTGATTAAAGTCCCTGACCAGGTTGCCAAACTTAAAACCTACAACCTGGAAGTGAGAGGCATTGCTTCCTCCCGTGAAACCCAGGTGGCCACACCCAATGAGCCAATGGACAATGTTTTGATACACATCATGCGCGATTACTCGAAACTGGGTGAGGAGATAAAAATGCTTGTTGATTATGAAGGGCAGAGGCTTAAAACCAAGACCATCAACAATAATGGTGAATTTAAAGATGTTGCCATGGGGACAACCGGGGAGGGTGACAACGCGTATGTCTTTTTCAAAAACCTTGTAAAACATGCTTATATCAAGCCTCAATATATGATTTCCCTATCGGTAAGGGACATTGAAACGGTGGATGTTGATTACGAAAACACCAAGTACAACTATAAAACAGTTTTTGTTGGTCTGCCTGATAACAGTGAGACTTCCGCTACAGCACCGCCACCTCCGGTGTTTGGTAAAACCGCACATGTTACATACAACCATCTTTTCTCCGGTCCCCAAACGTTGCGTTTAAAGCATACTATGGTGCCGCTTGAACCTGAAATAAAAGGCCGTGTGATGGCAGAAACCAACATACAAAATGCAGGTATAGATAACGCAAGGGTGCAGTTGGTTAACCAAACGGAATATAATAAAACGTTTTCTTCGGTAGCGGCTTTCGAGAATGAGTTTTACGGTAGCATTTATTATTCTATTTCGGGAGTTGCTGCAACCATCAAGCGGGAAAAGGAAGAATACAGCAATGAGATTGGATTTTTCCGCTTCAGTGATTTACCTGTAAATCTGGATCAGTATAAAACAGCAAAAGGGCCATACCGGAGGGTGTTTATTTCCAATCCGGGCTATAAAAATGTGCTGTTGCCTTTGCCCGGGCAAAAGCCATTGAACATGAACTGGGGTCTTCTGGCCGATTTTAAGGATATCAACCTGGAACCTGAAAATATGGTTAAAGGGTATGTGACCGATGAAGATGGAAACTCTGTGGTGGCCTATGTAAAAACCGAATTTTCACCTTATTATAAAACTTATGACAATGTATTTCTCGGGAAGAATTACCAGTTTTTTGATGTTCCGCTTTCCGGGCTAAAACCAAAGATAACTGTCCAACCTAAGTCGAGCGCTTATTTTGAAAGGGATACGGTACTAATCAGTATTCCGGATAAGCCATTTAAAGTGGTCGTTTATAAAAAACTGCACCGTCCTGAAATTGTTGTAAAGAACGATAAGGGTGAGCCTGTTGCCAATGCTATTGTGAAAATTGACAAGTTTGATGCGGTGACGACTTCGTCGCAGGGAATAGCCCGGTTTAGGTTTGCCTCGGCGGGCGATCAGTTTATAATCAACATTACTCCCCCCGATGGATATTCGCCGGTGCAGGAAACAATAGAGGTTCCGGTTACCCCCGATTACAAAAAATACAACTACGTTTTGGGAAATGCCAGAGAAATAAATGGTACCATCACCGATAAAACCACCGGGACACCAATTAATGGCGCAAAAATTTATTCTGAACTAAAAAATACCAATGGCATTGCGCTGTATATTGAGACTGAAAGTGGCCAGGATGGTCAATATCAACTAAAAGGTATCCCAACTGATATAAAATCATTAACAGTTCATGTGGTTAAAACTGGTACCAATCCAACTTATGCAGGAAAGGTGCATACCATTGATTTCACCTCAATTGTAAGCTTTACGAAAGGTGCTGCCTATAATTTTGAACTTGAAAGAATCAACGGATGGAATTTCTCAGATTTATGGGGTTTTCCGGTAGCCATTGAAAAATTTGTGGTTTCGGCATCCAACCCCGATTATGCCACCATTGACGGCTATTTCTACAATCCTCCGGTAGTAGGAGGTTTTGCCCTGCAGCAAAGCGATTTGAAATTGCCGTTCAAAGGATTGGTAATTAAGCGGTCTGCCAATGGCCGGGTTGAGCCAAACGGGAGTACTATTGTATTAAGCATTAATACCATACCTTTTGTTATTAACCAGACATTTGCCGGCGAATTAAAGAACCTGAGAACCTATGGCGGCAGCAGTCCTGTTGTAATTGGCAAGCCCCTGGAAATTAAAAAAGAAGGCGATTTTGCCACTATTAAGGGAATGGCCGGGTTAAATCTGAATTCGTTCAATCTTGCTCACGGTTTTTCGGGTAGTTTTTATCTGGGGGCAAGAAATAAGGAGAACCAGGTGGTGGGATTCTCATCAAACAAAATGGCTTTGCAGGTTAAGCATATTTACAATGTGTTTAGCCTGGACGAATTTCTGAACCCCATTCCAATAAAAGATTATAATCTTTACGGATTCAATGCCAGTTCAGAATTGAATGAAAAATCCACGCTTATTGGCAACAAAATAACGCTTTCAACCATCCTGCACACCAGCATCCCTTCCTGCAAAACGTGCCCCGATCTGGATTTAAAAATCAGGGCTGGAAATGTTGTTATAACAGATAAGGATGTCTTAATTGAGGATATCCCATTCAGTGAATTAGAATTTGATCTTGAGAAATGGAAAGTCTATGGCAAAGATGACTGGTTCTTTGATATTAACGAAGAGGTCATTGTATTGAAAAAAGCTTTAGTGGTGACAGGGCAGGGCATTGATGCAACTTTAAAGGATTTGCGGATTGGCCCAACCGCTATTGGCGAATCTGAAGTAATGCTGTCCGATGGAGGATTGAGCCTTGGCGGTGTTAAAGAGATTACGTTGAACGGAAACCTGAAGCCGTTATTTAATTACGATGCCACAGGCCATTATCGCATCAGTGTAGTCGGCTCCATTTCCGAAGGCGTGCCGGCCGGTTATGTTTCAGGGCTACCGGCTATGGATCCCAAAGATCGCATCGAATTCAGGTCCATAGGATTATTAAGTAACCATACCAATATCTTGTCCATCGGGAAAAACTTCCGGTTTTATGATATCATCGATTTGAATGTGAACAGTATTGTGTCGGGCAACGGCTATTTTGATTTGGTGGGCCAGCCCGATCCCGATATTCCGGATTTTATACCTGAGGTTACTTCCATGCGGTATAAATTGTCAAATGGGATTATTGTTCCGGAAATGCAGTTTTTGAAGGGAACCATACAATGTCCGGGGAATGTTGTCTTTGACCTTGATAAAAACCCGGAGGCTCAGACGTTTAAGCAGGGGGAATACACAGCATACGGGAACTTAGTGATTGCCGGTGGGGCCGATGGTAGCAGTCAGGAATTTTACCTCCGTGGTTTCTTAACTAAAACAAATGAAAATTGTGAAATCAAGGTGATTAAAGTTGACAATCCCGACAAGCCCATGTTTAAAGGCCCTAATCCTCAAAAAATGAAAATAGGTAGCAATGTTTTTGATGTTTTTGATGGCAATATTGTGACAATAAACAAGAACAAGGACTGGGGCATTTTAAAGTATCAAGCCTATACCCATTCCATAGAAGGTTTGGACGAAAAGGGTAAGGGTAAGTCCAATATCCTAAATTTTGAAGTAAATGGTGCTATAGCTGTATCAAGCAAGAATCTTAAGGCGACAAACCTGGATGTTGGATTTGGAACGATGAGCCTTGTTTATGACATTAACGAGGCCAGTATGACCGGATATCTTAACATAAAACACCTTCCACTTGGGTTTGCTGTTATCAATGATGGCACAATGAATATGCGGTTCGATGGCAATGGTTATTACTTTGCCCTTTCGAGCCAGAGTATGCTCATAGGTATCACAGGCCAATGGAGGGGTGGATTGGTACTTGGCAATACCTCAAAAATAATCCCGGAACATATTGCCCATGTGGTGCATGGTTTTGAAAATAAATATCGGCCAGAATTTGCAAATGGTGGGAAACTAAAGGGCATTTATGCTATTGGAGAGAAAGTAATAGTTGATTTCTCCTATGATTTGATTTTTGTGAATGCTTCTGCAAAAGCAGGTTTAGGGTTATTTTTAAATTCAGATTTTAGTGCCGGAACCCCCTCTTTTATTATTGGAGGTTATGGTTATGCTGATTTTAATGGTTCTCGCGGATTTGATGAATTTGATGTAACCATTTGCACTGCAGGCGTTGGACTAAAAGCCTTTTATGAGGTGAGTGGTGGTTATTCGAAAGGGAAATTCGTGTTTAATAATTGTGCTTCAATAACCGGATATGGCTTTAGTGAAGGGGCCTGTACAGCGCCTTTAACAGCCATTGGTGTTGATCCTAAACTGGAAATTTCTGTAAAGGCGGATATTACTTATGGTTCAAGTGGATTTAAGATTGAATTGGGTACTGGAATCTGCGATTAGTATTACTTAGTGTCAGCAAGACCATGTAATTTTTTAAAAAACTGCTTTTTCAAAATGAACTACAACCTAATGATATGAAAATTTTGATAATTAGTATTCTGCTTATTTGCATTCCAATAAAAATGGATGCTCAAAAAATAAGAGCATTACAATCAATAAATTCAGGTGCACATCCTGAATTGAGATGGTTTGCAGATAAGCCATTGCTTGAAATGGAATACAGGGTTTGGCGCACCAATCTGAAGGAAAACAAGTCCAACATCGTTGAGACAATTATGATGAAGGTTTCACGAAATGACACCATGTTCTATGTGGTGGTTGACACTACTCTTACTGAAAGGGCATTGTACAAATACTATCTTGAGTTTATTACAGCCAGAGATTCCATTCTGGTATCAGAAACCCTGTATGGTCACAACCTGGGAAATCTTCCTGCACCGGCCATAACGGAGATTTATTCTAAATCAGCCCTTAACCGGAAAGCGATAGAGCTTGAATGGAAGCTGAATTACAATTTTACTGTTAAATCATTGGCATTGTTCAGGAGCCGGCATTATGATGATGGCTACGAATTGATTGCCCATTTGCCAGCTGATGCCACACATTATGTTGATCCGGTTGACATATCCAATGAACCCTACTATTATTTTATCCAGATCCGTGATTTTTTTGGATATCAGTTGCCAACAGTTCGGGTGCATGGCATTTGCACTTATGCTGAAAAACCCTATCCCCCTCAAAATTTCAGTGCAGTTTTAGAGGATGGTAAGGTGAGTATGAATTGGGAAATTTCGGGTGGGAATGTGCTATATTCAAGGATTTATAGAAAAACAGGGATGCATGCCCAATTTATGCCAATAGCTCAGTTGGGTGTGCCTGACAAGATTGAGGGAGAATTCGTCGATGAATCACTGGACAATTTTGAAGGAGAGGAAATCAGCTATTATGTGGTAAATATCAGTGACGGGTTCCTGAAAAGCAATCCCTCTGAAACAAAAACGATCAAACTTTCTGCTGACAAGGATATTTTAGCCCCCCGGCAGCTTACTTATGTATTTGATTCACTAAAAAATGTAAAGCTTATTTGGTCGTCACTTGAAACCGACCCCAATGTGCGTGGTTACAATGTTTACAGGGCGCTCGAAGACCAAATGCCGCTTAAGCTGAACAGCGATTTGTTGCATTTTGGTATTAATAACTGGACCGACTCCACCGTTGAGCCGGGCAGAGATTATCTCTATGAGATAGAAACAATAAGTATAACCAACCAACCGGCCCTGGTTCGTACCAGAGTGCAGGTGCGCACCGCACTTCCCGATGTTGATATGTTGATAACCTTGTCGCGGGTTGACAACGGCATTCAGTTGAGCTGGCTGCCACCCTCCATCCAGGGCATCAAAGAAATTCACTTGTACCGGCAAACCATAAATGGCGAACCATCTTTAATAAGGCGGCTTCCAGCAAGCGAAACTTCATTTGTTGACCGTAACCTGGCACTCGGAACAGATTACCTTTATTTTTCCATAGCTAAAATGGAGACGGGAGCTGACATAATCCTGAACAAAGGAGTCGTCATAAGAGGAATTGGGGATTGAGAATGGCGTAAAACCAACCCTGCTATTAGGAAATTTAGACTTTTCAAATAATTCCTCTGGACTTGCAACAATTTAGCACTTGTAAAACAATCCTTCACGATGTAAAGTAAATATTATTTTATCACTGCCTTTTGCTATTTTTTCTATTATGGCCAAAAAAAATAAAATCTACCCACAAAGCAGGTATATAAAAACTCCCTGCCATGCGGGACAGAGAGCCCTGCCAAAGGTTGTCGTTCTGTGGGCTGCGCCAATCGTAATTTGAGCTGGAACCTGCAGTTATAAAGCTAGCATGCCCGGGGGTCTGTTTCACCTCCACCACTTTCTGCCAAAGTGATAAAACTTACCTGCTCTCCGTAAGCAGTTCCTTCACTGTTGGTTGCATAAGCCCTTAAATAATAGCTGTATTGTTTCATTAGATTGCCATATTTCGGTTTTTATAAAGACAGGTTTTATAACAGCCCTCTTAGAGTCAACTGAATCAGCAACCCAGTCTTTTTTTAAAGCATCATATGTCAGCTGAGAATAATCGTCTTGGGAGAAAATTAAAATTATTCAGATTTAAATAACAAATAAGAGTGGAATTGCATCAAAAAAGGAAGATTTTGACTCACCTTTTATCAAGGGGCATACCTTCGCTGATGACAGTAACCTGCACACGCGTGTTGATCTCCTTTTGGCCCTCACCCGAGAATAAAATTTCATTAACGCCATTTAACATGACAGGGACAGCGCCCTCCGGGATTACTTCCATAAGCAAATCACCTTTAGGCCCGTACAATTTACAATCGTCATAAGACCGGAATTCAAGATACATTCCAGATTCCATGTTGACAGGGAAAACAATGCTTTTTTCTCCTATCGTAATGGAAGGATTTTTAATAGCAGCAGAAACCATTGGTATCGCCTTAACAGGTCCGACCAGGGTATTGACTTCTTTTCCTGCGGGTAGATTATTATACCACAGTTGCAGCTTTTCAATGCTTCCGAATTCCACTCTATGCCTGTATGAGTCATATACATAAAAAGGAGTATCACCAGGCCAGATATAATTGCTGAATTCTGACGATTCTATCTCAACAAGTTCAAAATATTTCCATCCTGTAAAATCAATCCTGACAAAACGATCTCCACGGGCGCCATGAGAGATATGTCGGGGACTTCGAAGGCCGAAGTTCAGAATCTGTCCGTTACCATCACCCTTGATCCAGACCCCAAGTGCCTGGTTTTTATCAAGATTAAGCCATGGGTCAAATCTCATTTCCATGTTGATATATGAACCCTCTCGTGGAGATACCCCGGTACTTTGTGCTGAAAATCTGCCACCTGGCTCCCCGCATACTGCATTTTCTTTTGATATGCTTATTTTACCGGATACACCGTCAGCAATCGCTTCATTTATAAAACCACCCGGCTCTGAAAAATCAGTTATAATAATATTTGAAGGATCATCATAGGGTTTTACTGACATCAATGGTTCTATCCGCAGTTTAACAGGCTGTTTATCAAATTCATTATTTACAGTCCACA
>SLOS01000137.1 GCA_007132365.1 Bacteroidales bacterium
CGGGAGCAAGCTGCCTGCTGAGAATCTGCCGCATATCAATGCCCCATTCCGGGTCAAAGCTCCAGCGGATCAGATCAAACCACCGGTGCGATTCAAGAGCAAGCTCAACATCCCTTTCATGTATGATGGCTTCTTTGGTAAGGGCAGCTACCGGAGGCATATCAACCCTTCCCCTTACCCGGTTCAGGGCCTGCAGTCCCTCGGTGGTATTTTCACCCAAAAGATGGGTCACCTCAGCATACATCAGCAGGACATCGGAAAACCTTATTACTCTTCTGTTAATAGGGTCATTAAGGGGAGCAGTGCTTTCATAAAACACCGGGAAGTAATACTTTTTTACCCCGAACCCGTTTGTGGGAAACGGGTTATCTGTAGTGGGGATCAATCCCCGGCCGCGTGCTATTCTTTTATTGTTAAGGCCGCTAAGGTAATTTCTGTAGTAGGGACTGTCCTCCCTGAAATCCATACGTTCACCATCCAGGTAAACAGTGGCATAGGCACGGGGGTCACGGTCAAATCCTTCGGGAGCACCTTCGGTCTCAAATGCCATCCAGAGATCGGGATGTGCTTCATGGTTCCTGAAGCTGGATCCATGGGGACTGAAGTAGACAGAATTCAAGGCACCTGACCACTGCCAGCCGGGCAGCCACCCCGATGCTATACGATCATCAGTGTATTGCACCTCCCAGACAGACTCCTGGTTATTCTCAGCAATATAAAGATTGTCCCCGACCGGAAGATCCACATAGGACGAATTGCTTAACAGCGCGTAAATATAATCATTCCTGCTTTTTGGAGCCTGTGGTTTTACCAGGCTGTAGTTCCCTGATTGAATCACCTCCCTTAACGTTTGCATTGCAAGCCTAAGATCGGCAATGTCCTCTGCCGATCCTTTATTGCCATTTCTTACATAATAATAATAATGTTTAAACAACATTGCCTTTCCCAGAAATGCCCCGGCTGCTCCTGATGTTATACGCCCGGCATCTGACGGGCCATATTGTTCAGGCAGGTTCTCATAACCAAACAGAAAATCTTCCTTTATCAGGTCCCAGAAATTTTGGGGATTACCATTGGTCATCGGTATATTGAAGTCCTCCGGTATAGTTTTTTCATCGTAAAAAGGAGGTTCATTGAAAATCGATACAAGATAGAACAGATAGGCGCCTCTTAACGCCCTTGCCTGGGCTATATAAAGGTTTCTCATATCTTGCGAAAGTCCCTCTACATTCTGCCGTTCATTGATCTTTTTAATAAACATGTTGGTCCGGTAAAGACCCATGTACAGATCACGATAGATAGTGCTTACCTGACCGGAGGAAGCATTAATGGCAGTCAACTGGTCCATTCCCGGGGTTTCAAACAATATCCTGTCCTCAAACGAGCCAAAAACAAACTGCATCTGCAGCCCGAACACTCCTCCATGAGCAATAGGGGTATAGAGGCTGTTGAGGGCCATCCAGAAATCTTCCTGTGTCTGGTAAAAACTCCCGTCAGTCAGGGCATTCTTATTATCCAGCTCAAGGAAGTCATCCGAACAGGAAACTGCGAAGACAAGCAGTATTACCAGGGTAGTTCTGAATATTGATTTATACATAACAGTGAAGTATTTATGATTTCTAAAATACAATTATTAAAAGTCAACCTGGACACCCAGATTAATGGCCCTGGGCACAGGATAGGTCCCACCGTCATTACCGGGTGTAAGCGGCGCACTGACGGTAGGTGCCTCGGGGTCGCGCCCGGTATAACCGGTAATGGTAAACAAGTTTGTCGCGCTAACGTAAATACGTGTACCGGATAATCCGACGGACCGGGTAACATTGCCCGGAAGCGAATAACCAAGCTGTATATCCTTCAGCCTGAAAAAAGAGGCATTTTCAAGATACCATGTCGAAGGACGGTCATTAATATTTCTGTTTCCGAGATCGGCCCTGATATATTCAGTGGAAGGGCGGTCAACCCGGTAGTAGTTTTCAGCAAATGCCGTAAGCTTGTTATGACCCATATCCTGGGAACTGAATCCTTCAATGCCTGCTCTCAGATGGTTATATACGTGGTAATTATGCATGCCATAGAAAAACATGGAAAAGTCCCATCCCCTGTACATAACCTCAAAATTAAAGCTGTAGGTCAAATCGGGAACTGCTTTACCTATGATTGTCCGGTCCAGGTCATCTACCACCCCGTCATTGTTAAGGTCTTTAAACATAAGGTCTCCCGGCTGAGGGGTTCCGCTTGCGGGCTGTGCATAGAGGTAATTCCCTTCTGCGTCAAAATCATCGGGTGTGATGATCCTTTCGGCGACATAACCGAAAAAGCTTCCTATTGTATGCCCTATTTTTGTCAGGTTATTTCCTGTAAGAATTTCGCCGGGCAGATATTTTACCTCATTCTTTATTGTGGTGAGGTTGCCTGAAATTATGTAATTAAAATCACCCTCCATCTGCCTGAACATCCCACTGAACTCAAAACCCCTGTTTTGAACCTCTCCAAGGTTTACCCAGGGATCGCCTGCCCCGGAAACGCGGCCAAAGGTACTGGGCATGGGCCTTCTTACAAGCAGGTCATTCTGGTTCTTTATATAATAATCGGCCGTGAACTGAATTCTGTTCCTGTACAGGTTCAGGTCAACACCAAAGTTGAGCATTTCCGCCGCCTCCCATCTGATTGAAGGATTGCCGAAACTATGTACCACATTCAGTGCAGGTACCAGGACTCCACCAATTATCGGGGAAAACTGCGTAAAGTTGTCGAGAACCGACTGGTACTGGAAAGCGCCGATGTCCGAATTACCGGTTTTTCCCCAGCCAGCCCGTAGCTTCAGCATGGAAATCTGATCTATCCCTGTAAGGAAATCTTCATTTACTTTCCATGCCAGGGAAAGTGACGGAAAGGTTCCCCATCGATTGGCGGGGCCGAACCTGGAATTGCCGTCGTGACGGATACTGGCTGTCAGCAGGTATTTATTGTCATAATCATAAATAATACGGCCAAGATAAGATTCTGAAGTGAAAGGTGAATAATAGCCCTGTACCTGACGCCCATCCTCAAAGGACTGGGCAATCACGTTCAGGTTTTCATAGGGAAAACCAACGGCTGCCACCTGGACACTGTTGCCCTCATTTTTACGTACATGATGCACTGCAGTAGCGGTAATATTATGTAAACCAAACTGGTTGTTGAAGGTAACCTGGTTTTCCAGTGAGAGATTTACACCCTCGTAAAAATTTTCATCCAGATTGGCTTGAGGGCGTGACCTTACTCCCAGGTCAAATGCCGGAACCCAGTTTTTGGACCTGCTGAATCCTCCATCCACCGATGGAGTAGTCCTGAATGTCAGCCACGAAAAGGGTTTAACTTCAACGTAAAAACTTGCCAGAAAATTTGTATTGAACGATCTCAGATCTCCGATCTCCATCGGTCCCCTGGGATTGGGCTTATCATTAAACCCTGTATTTGCAACTATTTCAGTATGACCATCAGGATCTGTATATTCATAACCTACCTGTGGGCCCTCGAAACCCTCTTTATTGTTCTCATTATGAACACGCATCAGCGGAGACGCAATAAGAGAAACCTGCCAGGGATTTCCCTGCCATGTGAAAGGGTTCTGCCCGATTGAACGGGTAACGGTAATACTTTCGCCAACCTTGATAAAACGGCCCAGGTCAAAATCAGAGTTGACCCTTATATTGAACCTTTCTGCCGCTGAGGCAAGCTGAATACCCTCTTCAGCAAAGTAATTTGCAGAGATACTGAAATTGGAACCCTCACCACCACCTGAAATTCGCAGGTTGTGATTATGCCCCCATCCGGCCCTTACAACCTCGTTTTGCCAGTCAGTGCCCTGTTGCCATCCTTCACCGTAGTACCACTGTCTAAAATGATCTGTATATGCAACTGGTACCAGATCTCCTGACTCTTCAATCAGGGTCGAGTAGAAACGGGCATACTGATCGGCATTCATTACCTCAAATTGTCTGGGAATCTGATTAATACTTGAATATCCGGAATAGTGCACACGGGCAGGACCTGTTTCCCCGCGCTTGGTGGAAATAATGACAACCCCGTTAGCACCGTCTGCTCCATAAATTGCTGCTGCCGATGCATCCTTGAGGACCTGGATAGATTCAATGTCGGTTGGATTTACCGAATTTAAACTACCGGTGATAACACCGTCAATGACATATATGGGATTTGCATCCCTGTTTATGGAGCCCACGCCCCTGATCCTTATCTGGGCACTGCTTCCCGGTACACCGGTCTGAGTCACCATTACACCGGGCGCACGGCCCTGCAATGACCGGGTGAAATTACTGGCGGGAATCCGGTTAAGATCCTCTGATGTGACAACAGCTACCGAACCGGTAAGGTCATCCCTGCGTACTGTTCCGTAACCGATTATAACCAGCTCTGAGATCATCTCAAGGCCTGGAACAAGAGCCGCATCTATAACTGTACGTCCATCAACTGCAACCTCCCGTTCCTCATAACCCACAAATGAAAAAACCAGTATTGCGTCAACATCCGGGACAGTGATGGAATACTTCCCGTCAATATCTGCAACAGTCCCCACCGTTGTTCCCTTAACAAGGATTGTTGCCCCTACCAGGGTCTCCCCGGTTTCAGCATCAGTGACAGTACCCGTAACGGTATATTGTGCCTGGGCCGTCTGCATGAAAGCCATCAGCACCAGAGGAATTAACGAAAATTTAATAATTCGGACAAAACTTTTCATAGGTCAGGTATTTAAGGCTTGTGAATAATCGCATAGTATTTTTTATTCAGGTGGTTAATAAAAATTTTATCATTGAACCAGCCTGTTTTTTATATTTTATTCTCTCCTTTTAGTTATTAAGTCTCTATTTATTAATCCATTTGTTCAATCAATACCCTGAGTCTGGAATTTCTGCCGGTTATGTTTTCTGCTTTATCAATATATCTGGTTGCCATTCTTCTGTCCCCCAATCTATAGTAAACAAAAGCATGCAGGGCCAGATAATCCGGATTATCCTGGTTTGAGCGGACCAGCTTCGCGGACTCTCTGA
>SLOS01000241.1 GCA_007132365.1 Bacteroidales bacterium
CCAGGAATCTATATCGCCTGTTGAAAAATCAGTGAAAACAACCTGATCACCTTCACATACCTCAATGGTGCTGACCGCAAAGCCGGCCGAGAGCTCATTTTCGGCAAACGGATTGATCCCCTCAAGATTTATAGCTCCGGTACCAAGCGGATCCAGCCATGGTTTGAGTTGCCGGTTAATCCCTTCATACCTGTCCCATGCCAGGGAGAATTTGCAATAGAAGTCATCCACTGCATCACCGCATCCTGCATCTCCCCCGGTGAGAAAGCCAGTCAGATAACCCTCATGGTTAAACAGTGGACTGCCGGAAGAACCCGGTTCAGTGGTGCCGATTTCCCATCTGTGTATCTGCCAGTGGCCGTTGAGTGTATATCCTGGTCCAAAGGTGGCCGTGGAGGGAGGATCATTGTCCACCGCTATCTTTTTAACATCTCCGATAGGATGATGAATTGAAAAAGTGTTTTCAGGAATTTCTCCGGAACGGTCCCATCCTGCGTAATAAATGTACCAGGATTGTGGCGGCATTTCCCTTAACTCAACAAGGGTGAAATCCAGGTTTGCCTGTGTTGCCAGCAGGTCCGATCCGGACCGGGTGTTGTTTGTGGAGCCATTACCACCATTGCAGAAAGGACTTTCGTAACCAAAGAGAAAAACCGAGTTGGCTGCTTTTGTGCTGTCATTAATACAGTGATTGGCCGTAATAATATACGGTTTGCCGTCATTTGCCGTGTTATTGACAAGAACACCCGTACACAGGGTATTGCCGTTTATCACGATCCTGGCAACAGAGTTTTTCTCTGTCTGCCATTGATTTCCCGGGGGACAGTTTATATCAATATTACATTTACCGGAACTACCCGACCGTTTATTATTAAGGCCCGGGATACCTGTAAAATCATGATTCAGGCTGCCTATAACAAGTTCGCCAAAATTTTCAGCCCCGCCTTTTACCTGCATTTCTACAATTAATTTGTCCCCTTCGACAGGTTCGACAGCCAGTGAGCCTGACGGCTGGTTGTTACGGTGGTCATAGGCACCAAGAATATGCGACTTATCCGCATTGTAAACAAAGAGGGATGCTCCCGGATTTAATGCGAATTTGCTGAAAATAATATTGAGTGAATAGGCTCCGCGCGATTTCAGTGCAATGCGCCATACATGTCCTTCTTCTGGCAGTTTTTCCCATAAACCATCTTTGCCTGGATCAATTTTTAAAGCGAAGGATTTTGCGAATACAAGGGGTTTCAGCCTGCTGTCCGGCTCAGCCTGAACTGCCCGCATATAATCTGCTGCAACCAATTCCGGCATGGTGATAACAGGTATCTCATTTATACCCTTGAGTCCTCTCTTGAGAGGTTTTCCTCCGTAACTGATCTGGGTATATGCATGATAAGATGAGGCATGGAAAAGCAGAGCAGCAAGAATCATTACCAGTGTATGGGCAAAATGTTTATGCTCTTTCTTTTTCCAGATCATTCTCCAAATATACATTAAATTTTTTCAGCCAAAATTACACACAGACGGATGAAAAAATTTAATGTTAAAGCGCAGCGGTTCATCCTGTCAGTTAAAATTTTGTTAATTTTTTAAACAAAATTTTGGCTTTTTACAGGATAAATGTAAATTAAATTTTTTTTATTCAAAATTTAACCCTCATAAATGGAAAAAATTCATGCCTTTTTACAGGTTAAGCCTTCATCTTTTTCCTTAATTACCAAAAATCTGCAAAAACAATTCCTCCCGGGGCAATACCGGTCTCATATGTTGAAACCTGGCTGTCACCATCATAGATATGAAGTAATCCGGGGGAGCTGTATCCGGTAATCTCCAGGGCAAAGATCATTCCTGAAACCGGGTCAGTTCCTGCGTAGGAAAACGCTTTACCGATATATGGTGATTCCGGCTGGCGGGTATCGTCTATACTCATCCTGAACAGTCCACCGGCTTCTCCGAAATAGAGCATATCCCCGTCAGGATTAACCGATAACCAGGAGGGATTGAACCAATCCCCGGTTTCTCCTGTAACCACTTGCCGGTCCGCCACCATATTCTGAGTATTGATCCTGACCAGCCTGGAGTCTGTTTCATCAACTATTTCCGTCCACGTATCATTGTACACCACTTTTCCCCTGCAAAGGACCCAAATGTTATTATTTCGGTCAGCCACAAGTGCAACTGGAATATCGCCTGCTTCTATGGTATGAATTACCTGGTCGCTTTCAGTATCAATTACCGATACGGTATTGTCCCAGGCCCATCCGCCGCTGTTTGCCACAAACAGATAATTACCCGAAATCAACATCTGCTCCGGACCCATACCCACGTCAATAGTATCAGTTACAACCCCTTTTACAATATCTATTTTATAAACCTGTCCATCAAAACTTCCATTTGAAAGATATCCGCTTCCGTTGCCCAGATAGGCAAAGTGCCTGGGATATGAGAATCCTGTAATGGTTGAGACGGATTCAAAGGTTTCAAGGTCAACAACCTCTAATTTTTGTGAATTATTGGCCACAATTACACCATAATCGCCTGCCGTGGAAAATGAGTGTACAACATCACCTGCCGGACGTCCGTTGACCTTTTGAAACAGATTATTGACCACCCTGGCCGAATCGGGGTCATACCAGCTAATTGAGCCGTTGCTGGCATTGAAGGCACCCTCACATCTTATGAATACGCCTTTTGCGTAGCCTTTTATCTCGGGGCCGGACTGATCTTTTTCACATGAGATGAATACTAAAATTGCCGAAAGCAGGAGTGTTGAAAATGTAATTCTGGGTTTCATTTTTCTTTTAATTTTAAAATTATACTTCTGGTCACTTTGGTCATAGTACGGTTTTTCTGAGGTTATCTGCCTGCATTCATTTAGGGTTCCGTTTTTTCTGCGGATCATGGCTTTACCGGTAATTATAATCCACTGAAAAGCTGAGGTGAAAGGTGCGGCCCGGCATAGGGTAGGAGCGTATCACCTGGTAACGGGTATTGAACAGGTTCATGACCCTTAACTGGAGTTGTCCTGACAGATCTCCCATTCTGATCCGGTAGCCGGCATAACTGTTGAAAACCATAAAAAAGGGCATCATATAAACCGGGTTGTTGTCATTGGTTATATACCTGTTTCCCGTATAGTTTCCGGTAAACCCGAAAAAGCCGTCCAGAAATGAAAACCCTGCGCGGACCGATCCGGTGTGAAGGGGTACATACATCAGCTGGTTGCCCTCATCAGAGCTGCTCCCGCTGTAGGTTCCCGTTATCAGCGAATTAACAAAATTATAGCTCATCCCAAGGTTGTAACTGTATCCGCCCAGTTTGCCAACAGAGGCAACACTGCTTTCCAGTCCCCGAACCCTAACCTCCTTCCGGTTCTCCGGCTTCCACCAGGAAGCACTTTCAGAAGGTACCCACTGGATCATATTATTGATTCTTGAATTATATGCATTAACCTCAATGGTCAGTTGATTATCAGTGTCTGTACTGATCTGATGCATCAGCCCGATATCTGCAGTATAACCTGATTCCGGAAGCAGGTGCCGGTTGCCACCGGGTTGCCAGTACCTGTCATTAAAGGATGGTACCCTGAACTGGCCGGAGTAGCTTGACTTAATTGAAAGACCATTTAAGGGAAGATCTTTTTTTACTCCCGCCGAAAACAGCAGGGGGATGTCAATATCAGCGATGAACTCCTTCCGGAGTGAAACATTGCCAGTAAACCCGGGCAGGTTTAATTTTATCGCTGTGATAGCTGCTGACCGGATTTCGCTTATCTTTCCACCATATGCATCCACCTCTGCAGAAAGCGAGGAGACCTCCAGGCCGGCGTCTGCCGACAGGTATTCAGTCATCCAGATGCGGTAATTCAAATCGGCAAGGAGCCGGTTAGACTCTATTCTTGAATCAACCGAATAGAAGTTGTCAGCGGCCAGGCCCTTATCCCTGTAAAGCATTTGTTCATCAAACATGGCTGTGTTGAGCGACAATGAGGACCTGTCCCAGCGCTTTGTCCATTTTGCATAAACCCTTAAAGAGCTGTCCCTTTGCATAGCATTGGCAGGAAGGTGTGAACCCATTATGGCGGGAATCTCCTTTTTCCTGGACTGGTACCAGATACCGGTTTCAAGCATGTTGTTACCCGGAAGCCTAAAGAAAAGATTCTGGATCACTCCCATATTGTCGAGAGAATTGTTTTGGATTCTCTCAACAGGATTACCTGATTTAAATATATCGGTATACCTGAAATTATTTTCGGCACGGTGTGTGAACACCAGCAACTGGTACTGGAGGCGATCGTTCCCTATTTTCCCCGAAAGGGAATGGTGCCTGTTATCATAAGTTCCCAGCTCACTTTTCACACTTACCTGCAACCTGTTTTGCCAGTTGGCACTGTTTCTCAACAAAACGGACCCCCCGAAATTTCCGCTGCCGGCAATACTTCCTGCTGCACCATTGACAACTGAAATCTCCTGGACTGCAGCAACCGGGATAAGTGACAGATCCATGGTTCCGAGGCTGATTGAGTTAAGCAGGAATCCGTTCCAGTTGACTGTTGTCTGATATGAGTTTGTTCCCCTCAGGAAAACCGATGATGAAGAACCGGGTCCGCCGCTGGTGTTGATATAGGCAGGAGTGAACAGTGACAATAGCTGGCCCGCATCTGAATTTGAAAATACAGCCCTGATAAGTGAATCAGGGGCACTGCTTTTTTTATCTTCGTTGAAAAATGAGTGACGGCTTTGTTCAATAATTACCTCCGGAATTGCAAAAACGAGGATGCTGTCCGGATCAGTACCGGATTGCGGACCATCCTGAAATGATAATGCGGGGGATGAGCCTGAGAGAATTGCGGGGAGCAGCAGGTAAAGAGAGACCAGGATTGTTTTCAAATCTGTAAAATTATGTTTAAACCCGAACATCTGTAACAGGATATGGCAGGTCTTCTGACTTACTCCCTTTTTAAACGCCTTCCCATTGCGACAACTTTGCAACAGTGGCAGGAATGTTTAAAAAGAACAAAGGAGATTACAGCAGCGGGTACTGTCCAG
>SLOS01000362.1 GCA_007132365.1 Bacteroidales bacterium
CTCGAGAAAATTCAGCAGGATTATCAGTTCCAGCTTTTTCTTACAGCAGATAATACACTGAAGGGAAGCATAAAGAATGTAAAGGTCGATATTCTTGCCCACAGGTATCCTGAGTTAAATAGCCCTTCAGAAGTGGATGGTATCAGATTGCTTTCCCTGCCGGATATTATTGCAATGAAACTCAATGCTGTGTCGACCAGCGGACAGCGATCCAAGGATTTTGTTGATATCTATTTCGCCTTGCAAAAATTTGAAATGAGCAGTTTAATCAGCTTCTACAAAGAAAAATACGGACAGGAAAATGAGACGCACGTTATCAAGAGTCTCATTTATTTTGATGAAGTTGATCTGTCTGACTGGCCCGGACTTCTACATGACAAGAAACTGACATGGTCGCATGTAAAAAAATGCATTGAAAAAAAAGTGATGGATTATGTACGAAAATGACACCCTGAAGAAAATGAAGGTATTACTCGTCAACGGCAGTCCACATGAGAAAGGATGCACCTACACGGCATTAAGCGAAATAGCCGAAACCATCGAAAAACAAGGTATTGAAGCAGAAATATTCCAGGTCGGCACCGATCCGGTATCCGGCTGCCTGGGATGCGGCAGCTGCAGGAAAACAGGAAGATGCGTGATTGACGATGGAGTAAACGAATTCCTGGAAAAAGCAGAAAAGGCTAACGGGTTTGTTTTCGGCTCTCCTGTGCATTTTGCCGCCGCATCGGGTATGCTTACCTCGTTTATGGACAGGGTATTCTATGCAGGCAGAAACAGGTTTGCCCACAAGCCCGGTGCATCAGTCGTGAGCTGCCGCCGGGGTGGAGCAACCGCCACCTTTGACCAGATCAACAAGTATTTTACAATCAGCAACATGCCTGTAATCAGTTCCCAGTACTGGAACATGGTGCACGGCAATACCCCCGACGAGGTAAGGCAGGACAAAGAGGGACTGCAAACCATGCGCACCCTTGCCCGCAACCTTGCATGGCTGCTGAAGTGCATAAAGGCAGGAGAGGAGTCCGGGATAGAAATACCACCACCGGAAAAACCTGAAAGGACAAACTTTATCCGCTAAACCATAGCAGCGCTTTTAAAGTCTGAACCAGGAATTCAGGGCTGATACAAAAGCCGTCACCCGTTACACAAATCACGAACTGAAAGTCTCCGCAACCCGGTAAACCGGTCCCTCAGGCCGGAGTTCGCTATTATACAGGTTGAAACAGTTTACGGTGAAGTCCGCTTCAAAAGGATTGGCCAGCCCTATCTCCTCAGTCACTACCCTGTAATCCTGCGGCAGCAGCCACTTTATCCGCGCAAGCGTGATATGGGCCTTAAGCCTTTCACTCACCTGAAAAACTGCGGCGATCTTATTGTAAAGTTCATACAGCTCTTCAGAATCTTGAAGTTCCAGCCATATCAGCCTGGGTTTCCTTTCGGGGAAGAGTTTGATCTCAGTGGTGGTAAGTTTAAAAGGGGAGAAGGAGAGATTTCGCAATTCGGAGAATTTTTCCTCTGAGCCTGCATCGCCGAGGAAGAGCAGGGTGAGATGCAGGTTCTCCTTCCTGACAGGTTTCAGGCCCCTGAAGCCTCGTAACGGTGCAATTATTTCTCCCAGTTCCTCTTTGATCGGAGCGGGGAGAGGTATGGCGATAAATTGTCTCATTATCAAATTATTATATGATAACAGCCATCTGGCTGGTTGCAAGGCATGCAACAGAGTTATGCGGTTAGCTGGTTTTGCTAATGCCTTATGTCAAAAATTGTATCGTCACAAACAGGCATCTCTTCTGTCTCTATCCGCTCGACCCTCGCAAAAGGAGGGCCTTTACGGCACCATAAAACAAACTCTCCAAGTGCCTTTTCTCCGGCTTCAGCCTCTGCATATACAGAGCCGTCGTGCATGTTTCTGACAAACCCATTTACGCCCAGGTACCTGGCCATTGTGCGCGTCTCGAACCTGTATGAAACCCCCTGTACGCGGCCGTATATCCGTATTTTCAAACGTTTTTTCACCATTGTAAAAATAATGTCAAAAAAGGAGGAAACAAAGCCACAGTTACCTGTTTTACTGAACATTCATCCTGCAAAATTGTTATTAGTAAAAATCATTTTCTAAATTGCAACTATTGAACCGGCAAAAAGGTAATTGTTAAACAAGGATAATTAATTATCACAAAACAAAAAAGATGAAAAGAATAAGTTTTATTGTAGCAACACTGTTCCTAAGCACAATGGTTATGAATGCACAAAGTGAAACTACACTCCACGATTTTGTGGTTGAGGATATATTCGGCGACACCTTCGACCTTGCTGACCTTAAGGGCAGAAAGGTTTTGGTTGTCAATACGGCAAGTGAATGCGGACTGACTCCACAGTATGAATATTTACAATCGCTTTACGAAGAATTCGGTGGCGACAACTTCATAATAATAGGGTTCCCTGCCAACAATTTTGCCAACCAGGAGCCAGGCACAAATGAGGAGATAGCTCAGTTCTGCCAGGTAAACTACGGGGTTTCCTTCCCGATGATGTCAAAAATATCGGTAAGGGGTGATGACATACATCCTCTCTACCAGTGGCTTACCCAAAAGTCGCAGAACGGGGTATTAGATGCCGAGGTAACCTGGAACTTCCAGAAGTTCCTTGTCGACGAAAAGGGCAGGGTGGTAGATTATGCACCTCCCCGGGAGAACCCCCGTTCAGAAAAGATACTGAACTGGATCGCCTCCGGAAGCTGATAACCTCCAGCCGGCAGTCCGGTACCCCAATAAAGTAAAACATTCCGGGATTAGCCTGAGTGCTGTATCCCGGAATTGATTCTATCTTGAAATCACAAATCTCCTGATCACAAACTCGCCGCCAGGCTCAAGTTCAACCCGCATCAGGTATACACCCGAGGGAAGGCTTCCTACAGCCAGATCCCTTGTATGGGCGTTTACATCAACATGCATAATTACCTGTCCGCTGATGTCTATAACCCGCAACTCCCTGATCATCTGTTCTGATTCAACAATAATATGATCGTTTGCAGGGACCGGGGAGATTACCAGGCCACCATCTCCCGGATCAGATATGATATTTGCTAAATCAAAGTTTGCAGTAATAACAACATCCCTGCCGGGCATTGTGAAAATAAATCCGGGCTCAATACTTATTTCGATGCCCTCAGCATCAGTCCAGTTCACGAACAGCCAGTCATCTTCAGGAATCGCTGTAAGGCTGATCTCATCATTTATATTGAAGAACGGCTGGTCAGGATCGATTGATACCATGCCGGAACCAGCCGGTTCAATTTCCACGATAAGTGTATAGTCTTCAGGAGCAAAGTTGGCAATCAGCATGGCATCACCGGCCGGCATGCTATAATCAAATTCTGCCTGGTCGCTTACCTCTTCGCCTTCATTACCGGTCCACCTCACAAAAGTCCAGCCCTCTTCAGCAATAGCGGCCATAGATATCAAGTCACCAGCATTATAATGCTCCTTCACAGGATCGACGGATACACTTCCTGACCCTGCCGGTTCAACTTCAACAGACAGACTGTAGCTATGAGGTATAAAATGTGCTGTCAGTGTTACATCATGGTCGCGCATTACAAAGGTAAAGCTCTCCTCAAAACTTATCACGACATCATCACTGTCGGTCCATTTGTAAAACTCCCAGCCCTCGGAAGCAGTCGCCGTTATGTCAACATCCTCTCCTTTAAGGTAATTTCCGCCCCCTGACACAGTGCCGCCTTCAGTGGGCAAGGCTTCAAGAGTAAGGAGATAAAGCGTCGTGTCCCTGGGAACAAAATTTGCTGTAAGATGACCACCCTCTGCAGGAATTATGAACTCAATCTCAGCAAGTTCACTGACCAGGTTATCATGCTGATCAGTCCAGTTCAGAAATTCCCATTCCGGTTCTGGAGATGCCGTCAGTATTACAGTATCGCCCATATTATAAAACTCCTTATCTGGATCAACGGTTACACTGCCTGACCCTGCCGGTTCAACTTCAACAGACAGCGTCAGGTCGGCAAGTGCAAAGCTGGCTGTCAGGTGAACATCATCTGCCGGGAAAACTATCTCAAGATCGGTTTGATCACTTATGACGTTATCCTGACCGTCCAGCCAGTTCATAAAGGTCCATCCAGATGCGGGAAAGGCAGTCAGAGTGACAGTATCGCCCATGTTATAATGCGTACTGTAGGGCTCAATTTCAACATTTCCTGCTGTTTCAGGCTCAATGCCAACGTTGAGAGAGTAGTTTTCAGGGAAGAGATATACAATTAATAATACCTCATTATTATGGATAAGAGAGTTGTCCTCAAAGGTAAAGACAAAGCTCTGCTGATTACTGATCTGGTTGCCAAGACGATCAGCCCAGTATAGCAACCTGTATCCCTCGTTAGGCATCACTGTAAGTGTAACAGAGTCACCTAAATGGTAATAGTCCCTTTCAGGATCAACATTAATAATTCCAGTCTCCTCAGGCGAAACTGCTAATGTCAGCGTATAGTTTACCCTGGCAAACCGGGCTTCAAGAGTGCTGTTCTCAGCAGGCATAACAAAATCAAAGTCCGCGCTACCACTGATTTCATCATCACCATCAAACCATCCGGCAAACTCCCATCCGGCTTCAGGTATTGCAGTAAGCTTAACAACATCACCAGCATGATAATACTCCTGATCAGGGTCAATATTCACCGTTCCCGCGATATCCGGATCAGCAAATACCGTAAGGGTATAATTAATCCTGGCAAAGTTCGCAGTAATTACAAGGTCCTCGCCAGGCATTGTCAGATCATAAACGGCCTGATCGTTTATCTCGTTTCCGTCGGCACCGGTCCAGTTAACAAACTGCCAGCCCTCAGCAGCCATTGCAGTCAGCGAAACCTCATCACCTTCATTAAAAATCTCCTGTTCAGGATCAATTATAACAGTGCCGGCATCTGCAGGATTTACCTCAACAATCAGCTCATGCAATCCAAAATTTGCAGTCAGGGTAATATCCCGGCCAGGCATTGTATAAAGAAAG
>SLOS01000395.1 GCA_007132365.1 Bacteroidales bacterium
AGCCTGGGCTCTATGGCATAGGGCATTAGGTTTATGGAACGGTTATAATAGGAAGTGGATTCAATGAACGATCCTGACAAATATGTGAGCCATCCCAGGCGAAGATTCATCTCATAGGATTGTTCGTCATATATTGCCCGCAGAACCTCTATGGATTTCTGCAGTTCACCTGTGTTCTCAAGGGTGTAGCTTTCGCGGAAAGCCTCGATTTGCCGGTCCGCATCCCGGGAGTAAAGCCCGGAAGGTATCAGCAATGACAGCAGGATCGTTATCCTGTAAATAGTTCTTAAAATTTCCATTTTATTACTGCTGTTATATTATTGTAATTGGTAATATTTTTATAAGTGTAAATATCCGCAGACGGATCATCGGGAACAAAACGGCTTTCGCGAATGGTATAGTTGTAATGCAATGCCATCTCAAATTTCTCCGATACGAATGGTGCTATCAGTGATATCCCGTACTGCCCACCAGTCGGTCCTGTGTCATTATAAACAAGATACGCTCCCGGACCGGCAAAATTTTCCATCTCGCCATAACGCCCCCAAAGCTCCAGCCACAAACCGGTAAAGGTTCTGAAGCCCACGGTATGTGTATAAATATATGTCCCATCATGGCTGTTCACGGGCACGATCGTATACCGGGTAATATCAGATGCACTATACAGATTCAGGTTACCAAAAGGGAACCAGGCAAATGAGAACGTACCTCGCAGCTGTTGCTGTTCATTTATGTATGAGAAACCCGCCGAAAATCCGGAACGTATTTTCCCGGCATATTTCTCCACTCCCAGGCTTGTTGCCACATCATGCCTGTTTATTACCTGCTGCTGAATATACGAAAACCTTCCCCTTCCGACCATTACTGCCTCAGAAGGTATCTTCACATTCAGGTAATGGACAGCAGGCACCAGGAATATACCATTACCCAGGAGTACCCTGCCGGAGAGGTAATACTGGAACTGGTTGATCTTTGCATCACGGATAAGACGATCCTCATCCGGTTCCCTGGAAAAGTAGAGATAGTTCTTGCTGAAGTATCCGGCGGCATGTGTAATCCTGAGCCGGTTACCGGCCTCATGCTCCAGGCCCGCGCCAAAATGGACATAATTTCTGGTAATGGCCTGGCTTCCATCAATATCAGGCATGTTTTCAGCAGAATACCGGTCTGTTATATCAGTATCATGGATAAAACCGGCAGTAGAGCTCAGTGAAAATGACCGTACAGCACCCCTGGCAGCATAGGAAAATTTTCTTCTCAATTCCCGGGAGAAGCTTTGTGCCAGCAGGTGTGCTTCCATCTCTCTCCCATAGAATTTAAAGGTAAAATAGAGATACTCCCTTGCAACATCATCGGCAGAATTAAATTCCAGTGCCTTTCTGAAATGCCTGATGGCCTTTGAATAATCTTCCAGCTCATATGCCGCGATACCAATACGCATCCTCAGGTAATAATAATCAACTCCCTGTTCCAGAGCAGACTCTCCGGCATTTATCAGTTCCTTCCAGGAAGAATCCATGTAAAGGTCGTATGTTTTTTTATCAATACCGGCAAAATCCGGCCCTTGCTGCGATACGGCATAATTCATTGAAAGTAACGCCGGTAACAGTAACACCATCACTCTACCCATACAGCATCAATTTCTGTTTTACCATCTTTAACTTTAAATACTCTTATACCTTTCCTGTCAATTTCCAGCTCAAATTGTTTACTGTCGGAATATTTACCAAAAACAAAGGACACTGCTTCCGATTTCAACTTAATCTTTTCAGGAGAAAGAGTGCTGTCAATATAAAAATAATTAATACGGTAACCGGCCTTCAAAAAAATGAAAAACGGGGCAACCATATCCTGGAAAAAGAGCATGGTTTTCGGAAATATAAGATTCACCGGAAAATTGTCTTTCAAAGATATGTCCTGGTAGAATCCCTGCTGAACCTTATAGACAGCGAGATAAAAATAGTACAGGAGCGAAGATTTATCACCTTCAAAATGTGTAAAATACCATACTGTTCCGTCATTTTCAAACCAGGCCTTTGAACCTGTATCTTTGCATACAATATATGGCTTGTTGTACAGACTGATCTCCACTTCCCAGTCCGCGCTACTCTTCTTCCCGTTACGGTTCTCATCTATTCTGATCTTCCTTCCCGGGACAAGGTCAAAAGCATTTTTCATCAGGGTGTTAACCTCTACATTCCTGATCCTTTCACCTTTTTCAGGAATGTCAAAGGACTTAAAACCAAAACCTTTTTCCCGTTTCAGAATATAATGGCTGACGGGATATTCAATTGTTTTGGACCCGATCCAGGGAGTCGCCTGCAGTTGATAATGCAGGTGCGGAACAGGTGAGCGGCCTGAATTCCCGCATTTGGCAATTGTCTGTCCCTGCTTTACTTTTTCCCCCTTTTTAACCGTGACGGAGTTCTCTTTCAGATGGCTGAGTTTTGAGTACAATCCGTCTGCATGCTGAATGATAATAGTATTCCCCCAGTTATGCACAAGGTTGACATCTCCTATATTATTATCTTCTATACCATCAGTCACTTCCTCTATGGTTCCGTCGGCCGGAGCAAGAACAGCCTTGTCAAAACAATAATAATCACTGCACTTATCCCCCTCTCCCCTGTATGATCTACCCTCTTCATCCAGTATCTCAAAATCAAGTGCATGCCTCCACTCACCCTTATGGGTGTGTTCACCATCATAAGCCTGCGTTACTGTCCATTCCCCAAAAAAGGGAAGCCAGACCTGCACATCAAATAAATGAGCAAACCTTTCAGATGCATTCCGGAAAGCATAAAGGTTCCTTTCAGGCGAATTATACTGGTAGAACAGAGTATGAAGCTGATTTGTGTTCCTTGTCCTGAATTTGAGCACATACAGGAAAAGAAGAACAATTATATTAAAAGGCAGGGAATAGACAGGAAGATAAAGGACTGCAAAAACAGAGCTTAGACTTATAGTAAGAAGAGCAACCAGGGGTATCATACAGATTACACAGAGGTAGGATGATAGGGTGGGTATTATAAAAAAGCCCCCGACAGCGATCGAGGTAAGTATATAATTAAACCCTATATAACTGTAATTCAGCTCATCAAGGTTAGCGCCAACAATTTCATAAAAGAAGAAAGCCGAATAGAACCCCAGCAGAGACAAGGTGAAAGCTATACGTGAATAGTAAAGCAGGCCTCCGGCAATGATAACCCCGGAGAGCAAATTGTACTGAAAGAAAATAGCTCCGAGTGATATGAAATAGACACGAAGGGAAGGAGAAAGGCCAATCTGCCGCCATGACTCATAGATCCACACAAGGGTACTTCCTCCAATCTGGTAGAGTTCATTCAGGGTATAGACACCGCGCTGGCTGACACCCAGGGCTGTCAGTTCCCGGGTTGCCAGGGTAACTATCCAGATAGAGATGATAAAAGGTACACTCAGGTAAGGCAGGGCGTATTTACCAATAACCCCTTCGGCAGCGATCGAGAGGAAAAGTGTTAGTATCGAAGCGAGGATTACGATAAGCAAAAGATGCCAGCCCGGTGCAAAATAGATGCCGAGCCCAAGTCCCACAAGGAGACTGTTGAACCCGTATATACCCTTGGCTATAACATATTTGTTAAACCCAAGGCGAAGCCCTGTGCCATTGGTAAAAAGTACGGATACAAGTCCATAGAAACCGGCAAAGGGATCAATAAAAGTAACAATCAGAAGTGTTGCTGAAAAAAGTTTATTATCCGAAAAAAAAACCTGGGAATAGCTGTTCAGCACCCCGCTGAAAAACAATTCCAGGTTACTATTTCTCACCAGATCCGCAACTTTTTTCATAAAACCTGATAAATAGTAATGAGTGCAGTATAAAAAGGTTTTATTAAATCAAACATTTTTCAGTACTTAACTGAAATATCCCGTTGCCCGCCCAATCAGGTTATTTACTGTAGCTGAAATTTCTCTAAAATAAGCAAGAAACATTCCCATCTGCCTTATAAAACAGTTATTATTAAACCTGACCGCCCCTTAAAGTTTAAACTCCTTAAGATGTCCGGGCAGTTTTTCAAGAGAGGTAATAGTTTCAAGCCTTTCCCGTTCACGAACCAGATGCACGTTATTGTCCGCGCCGATCATAACCACCCTGGGTCGCATGGTAATGAACTGCATCCATTGTGTCATGTTGTAGGCACCGACGCGGCTGATAACCACGTTATCACCCTTTTTCAGCAGGGGCATTACCGCTGCTTCCTTGATAACATCAATATTCATGCACAAGGGCCCGTAAACCGTTGTTTCTTCTGTATGATCAGACATCTGCTGTGCAGGGTTGATCTGATGGTCATACCAGAATGATGTAAACAGAAGGTTAACTCCGGTATCAAGAATCGTTGCCCTGCGGCCGTCTGACAAACGTTTGTTTGCAATGACGGTTCCCAACAAATACCCGGCATCATCAACAAGCGCCCGGCCTGTTTCGAGTATCAGCAAAGGCATATTTTCAGGCCTGATTGATGAATTGACAAGCGCCGAACTGATGGCTTCGGCATATTCATCGAAACCGGGAGCCGTATCGGTACCTGAATAATAAGCCCCCTTCAACGTATTTTTTGAAGCAAAGCCGCCACCTATATCTATATAACTAACTGCATGATCATACTTCCTTACAAGTCCGCTTGCAAGTTCTGCAAGCTTTGATGCCGCTATTTGGTATGCCCCGGCTGTCAGCATATATGTACCAATATGTGTATGCAGGCCGGTCAGTTCCAGTTTCCCGCCTGTCATTATGCGGTTGAGGGCATCCCAGGCCTCACCGTTCTCATAGTTAAACCCGAACCTGTCCCACATAGGATATACGCCAACATCCATGTTAACCCTGATGGCAACCCTGGGCTTTTTTCCGGTTTCACCGGCAATTTCAGTAAGCATATACATTTCATCAAAATGATCAATATGTATAAGGGAGTTATTTTCTATCGCCCTCATCAGGTCTTCACGGGTTTTGTCAGGGCCGTTAAATATTATAT
>SLOS01000074.1 GCA_007132365.1 Bacteroidales bacterium
AGTAGATCATTTAACCAGCTTTTTTTATTATATTCGGCTTTTTTGAAACAACTAAATCTTTAGATAATATGCGAAATATTGACCTCTTTATTTTCATTGCCTATCTGGTTGGTATAGTAGTGTTCGGGATGTCTTTCTATAAAAAAGAAAGGACATCGGACGACTATTCCACGGGTTCGGGAACAATTCCCGCCTGGGTTATCGGACTTTCCATTTTTGCAACCTTCGTAAGCAGTATAAGCTACCTGGCCCTGCCGGGCATTGCCTTCCTTTCGAACTGGAACGCCTATGTTTTCAGCCTTTCTATCCCGATTGCAATATTTATGGCAATCAAATTCTTTGTGCCGCTTTACAGAAGCGTTGGAAGTCCCTCAGCATACACCTACCTTGAGCAGCGTTTCGGCAGCTGGGCGAGGATATATGTTGCCTCCTTCTGGATGCTTACCCAGGTTATGCGTATTGCAACCATTTTATACCTTCTTGCCCTGCCAATGTACGTACTTCTGGGTTGGGACATGCGCATCATAATACTGATAACCGGCGTCAGTGTCCTTATATATTCAGTAATGGGAGGAATAAAAGCCGTGGTATGGACAGATGCCATCCAGGCAATTATACTTATCTGCGGCGCTCTTGCCACATTAGGGATAATCTTATTCTCCCTCCCGGGAGGGATATCCCAGTTTTTCGAAGTGGCGGGCCGGCATGACAAGTTCAGCCTCGGGAGCCTGGGAACAAGTCTGACCGAATCAACCTTCTGGGTGGTATTTATATATGGATTATTCATCAATTTGCAAAATTACGGTATAGACCAGAATTACGTGCAACGGTATATGAGTGCCAGAAATGACAAAGAGGCAATTTCATCAGCAATGGGCGGGGGGTTGCTTTATGTGCCCGTATCCTTGCTTTTTTTCTTAATAGGAACCGGACTTTTTGTTTATTACCAGGTATATTCCGAGGCATTGCCGCCTGAATTCCGCGAATCGGGTATGTCGGACAGTGTATTTCCCTATTTTATAGTCAATGTTTTGCCCGCAGGACTTACCGGGTTGCTAATTGCTTCAATCTTCGCCGCAGGTATGAGTACGATTTCCACAAGCCTGAACAGCAGCGCAACAGTTATCCTGAATAATTATTACTTACCGGTCAAAAAAGATATGAGTCAGGGAGAAATGGTAAGGGTTCTATATATCTCATCGGCGCTGATAAGCATAGCGGGGATCATAATATCATTCTATATAATCAGGGTGGAAAGTGCGCTTGATATCTGGTGGAACCTGGCAGGAATCTTCAGCGGCGGAATGCTTGGGATTTTCCTGTTGGGATACTTTTCGCGGAAGGTTGGCAATGCTGCGGCAATAACGGGTGTTGCACTGGGTCTTCTGGTGATCATTTACATGAGCCTTTCACCTGTATACTTTACCGGGGATCTTGAACGCTTCCAGAATCCCCTGCACAGTTATATGACCATAGTTGTCGGAACAATGGTTATATTTTTTACCGGGTTACTGATAACATCAATTGCAAGTAAAATATTGAAAAAATAGAGTTTCACTTAATCATCAATCTGATAAAACAAATCGAAATCAATATAAAACCGGGTGTACCCGGGAATTTATGGTTCAAACGAAAACTATAATCACTATCTTTAAAATATTGAAAACCAAAATTCATTAAAATGAAGCCTCAAAACAAACTCCATTTTAACTTTTTACTGTCAACTGTTTTGTTAATATCGATCATGTTGTTCTCGTTATCATGCGGGACAGCAGAAGAAAAAAATGACAGGATGATCATTGCTGAAGAGTTTATTTACGATGAAGCTCCTTTCCCAAGCTGTCATTCTTCAACAATTGAGGAGACACCGCGGGGACTGGTGGCTGCGTGGTTTGGCGGCACACATGAGAAGCACGAAGATGTTGAAATATGGGTAAGCAGGAAAGTGGACGGAGAGTGGACAACCCCGGAATCCGTTGCAGACGGTGTTCAGCAACAGGATAAAAGGTATCCGTGCTGGAATCCTGTACTTTTTCAGGTTCCCGGAGGCCCCCTTATGCTTTTTTATAAGGTAGGACCAAATCCCATTGAATGGTGGGGAATGCTGAAAACCTCCGACGATAACGGCCGCACCTGGTCTGAAGCAACAAGATTGCCGGACGGTATCCTCGGACCCATAAAAAACAAGCCTGAACTGATTGATGGAAATATACTCATCTGCCCCTCAAGTACCGAACATGATGGCTGGCGGGTACATTTTGAAATAACGGAGGATTTTGGCAAAACCTGGAGAAAAGTGGGCCCCATCGACCCGGAAAAAGAATTTGACATTATCCAGCCGAGCCTGCTGTTCTATGATGAAGGCCGTATGCAGATGCTTGCAAGAAGCAGGGATAACTACGTTATCAGCAGCTGGTCTGAGGATGGAGGCAATACCTGGAGTGATCCGGAGCCCACTTTCCTGCCAAACCCCAATTCCGGTACTGACGCCGTTACACTTCAAAACGGCCTTCAGTTGATTGTTTATAATCACTCCTACATGATAGAAGGCAGATGGGGCGGCAGGAGAACCCCCCTTAGCGTGGCTGTCTCGCTTGACGGCAGGGAGTGGGAAACCATACTTATCCTTGAAGATGAACCGGGTGAATATTCCTACCCCGCTGTTATACAGGGTGCTGACGGCACGGTTCATATAACTTATACATGGAAAAGGGAAAAGATAAAATATGTTGCCCTTAACGGGGAAAAACTGAAAAAAGAGCTTGTTACCGGTATTGTGCCGGAACCGGACCAGGCAAAGCACCTGAAGGTATACTACGAGCCAGGCAGGTTTGGTGGCTGGCCTGCCAACCACGGGATGTGGGCATGGGGTGACGAAATCCTGGTTGGCTTCTGTACCGCGTGGTTTGAGGACCGTGGAGGATTTCATGCCGTAGACCCGACCAAACCCGAACACCATGTCCTTGCAAGAAGCATGGACGGAGGTGAGACCTGGGAGCTTGAGTTCCCCGAGGAACAGAAGGCCTTGCTTCCACGGGGGGCAATGCTTTTCGGCACACCTTTGCCGGATGTGGACTATCCTCCTATAACACAGCTCCGTGAACCTATAAATTTCACCCACCCGGACCTGGTGCTGACATTCAGGATGGAAGATCACAGGGGTGGAGGACAATCGCGGTTTTACTATTCATACGACAGGGGCCATACATGGAGCGGACCATTTGCCCTTCCTCTTTTTGATACTCCTGGCATAGCTGCCAGAACAGATTATATCGTTGAAAGTGAGAATGAGTTGCTTGTATTCCTGACTGCAGGAAAGGCTGATGGTGATGAGGGTCGCACACTCTGCGTGAGGACAAGGGACGGAGGTGTAAGCTGGGAATTTGTTTCCTGGATCGGACCCGAACCGGGAGGATTCAGGATAATGCCATCATCAGTAAGATTATCAGATGGTGATTTAATAACAACCGTAAGACGTCGTGAGGGCCCCCGCCGCTGGATTAAATCGTGGATTTCGCACGACCAGGGAGAGAGTTGGGAAGTCCTGGGCAATGTAGCTACAGATGTCGGGGTGGGCAATCCGCCCAGTCTTGTAAAGCTGAGTGACGGACGTCTGGCGGTAACCTATGCAAGAAGAACCGAGCCCTTCGGAATGAGGGCGCGTGTCAGTGACGACAATGGCAGGACCTGGAGTCCGCCGATAATTTTACGTACTGACGGCGGTAACCACGATATAGGTTACCCTGCATCAGTCCAGCGCTCAGATGGTAAGGTCGTCACTACATATTATTACTGGGATGAAGAGACCGGGCCTGAAAGGTATATTGGCGCTACCATATGGGATCCCGATATTTGGTAAAATATAAGAGAGTCTGTCCTGCAAACAATAGTTTCGCAGGCAGACTCTCATTTGATTGATTCGTTTAGCTGTAAACCAGTAATTGGTTACCATTCGCCTTTATTGCCAAATCTGCCTTTTACCAGTTTGGAAAATTCATCGGTGGCCCTGTTGATCGATTCCAGTGTTTCACCGACAGGCTTTCCCCATGAATTCCTGGCTGCAGGAATGAGAGTATTGCATTCACAGAAATCCATAAAACGGGAAGCTTCCAGTAATTTGTCCTGATCTTCATCAGGTATCACAAGAAAACCATGTTTGTCCGCATGTATCAATTGCCCTGGCAGAACTTTCCGGCCAAAAACCTCAACTCCACAGTTCCATCGCACAGGGAAACTGAAAGCATGACCTACGCACAAATTTCTTGCCAGTGCTTTAAAACCAACACCGACCATTTCATCAACGTCACGAATACCACCGTCTGTGATTGTACCAATACACCCAAGGGCTTTATGGATATTACTGTTAACCTCCCCCCAGAATGAACCATACAAACTTGGTTTATCAAGGTCCTGCACAACAACGATTTTGGGTCCCGGCACCTCAGCTACATACTCCCTGTACTGAGCCCAGCCATCGGGATTATCTTCAGGATGTTTCTTATTCCCCGGCTGAATAACCACGGTAATTGCATATCCTGCCATAGGGCCCATCCCGGGCATGAAGTCCGTTAAAGGCTCCAGGTTTATTCCGTCATAATTGGCCCTGTGGCTGGTTATTTGCTCCCAGCCATTATAAATTGTCGGGGTATTCCATCTTTGAAGTTCAAGTAAATCAGAATAGGGTATCCTTTTCATGTGCATGAAGTATTTATAAAACTGTTTAACAATGTTAAACAAATCAAATATAAAATAAATTAGAACCGGTTCCTGGCGTAGTATCAGAAACCAGGACCGGTTCCCGGCAGGTTGTCAGAAACCAAGATCGGGCCTTGGGGGGCCATCAAAAGGTTCAGCTCCTGGTTGAAGACCTTCCCTTCTTTCAACAGAAATAAGACCTGGATCGCTGGTAGTCGGGGCCTCAATCATTCCAAAATACCTGCCCATCCAGTAATCCCTTAAAAACCCACTGGGTTCAACAATACTGCTTCCAGAATTTCCACCATCAAGCTG
>SLOS01000177.1 GCA_007132365.1 Bacteroidales bacterium
TCAAGGCTTTTGGGGACTGCAGTCTCCGGATCTTCCTGCCCTTCAAATTCAAGTGATAAATACCCGCGGTAATTATGCCTTCTCAATATCTCTGCGTAAATATTGTAATCAAGATCCAGGGTATACCAGTTACCACCTCCGTAATATGTCTTCGCCTGTACAAGGACAGCTTTTTCAGCTATCTGGTCGAACTGCTCATATTTGTTTTCGAAAAAGTTACCGGTATCAGCCGTAACCTTCAGCCATGGTGAGTCTATTGTGTTAACAATCCGCATAACCCCTTCAGCAGTCCGTCCCAGGCCCCAATGGTTCTCAAGACCAAGCACCACACCATATTCCTCTGCCATTGGCAGAAGTTGCTCAATTGAATCGATAACCCAGCCGAAACCGTCCTCTTCTGTATAACCTTCAAGCACAGGTTCAATTCCTTTGGCATCCATCAGATCATCAAAAGACCTGATTGTACCCCAACGCCCTGTGTTGATACGAATTGTCGGGATTCCGAGCTTGTGTGCCATATCAATCTGTTTCCTGGTCCGCCCGATATTGGAATCGCGGACTTCCCTTTCGGGGGAAACGAAATCCTGGTGGGTGGAAAGCCCGATAAGCGGCTGGCCTGCATGAAGAGCAAGCCTTTTGAGTTTCTGCAGATAGGCATTATCTTCGCTGCTCATCTGTACCTTGAGAATCTCAACACCATCAAACCCCATCCTTGCAGCTCTTTCTATGCAGTTTTCTATTGTTGCATCTTCCCTGGTACGGTCAAAATGCCAGAAGGAATAGGTTGAAACACCAATAAGGTTTGAATAACCGCGCGGATGTAACGGCTCCTTTGTACTCTCATTTTCAACTGCAAGTTCCCTGCATGATGTTGCAGATAAGGCCGCACCAGCAACTGCAAAATTCTTTAAAAAACTTCTTCTCGAACTGGCCATATTGTAATAATTTAACTTTCCGGATAATGTTATTAAGGAATGATATACCAAAATTACAAGAATTATGTTGTATTAAAGCTATTAATTCAATAAATTGCCGACCAAATTTTAAATTTTACTATATTATGAACAATCACCCGGAATCAGAAAGCAGAAGAAAATTCATTGGCAATGCAGCAAGCCTGGGTATCCTTGGCGCAATCGGTGCCGGCTACCTCCTTTCATCCTGCAATTCACGAAGAACCAGATATGAAGTTCCCGTATCGCTGGACATAGCACCTGACGGACCGCCTCTAAGGGCCGGACTTATCGGTTGCGGAGGCAGGGGGACAGGAGCAGCTGTTAATTTTCTCAATGCAGGACCGAATCTGCAGGTAACAGCTCTTGGAGATGTGTTTCAGCACAGGATCGACAGCTGCCGCAAAACCCTCAAGGAAAGCCACAATGTTGAAGTCCCCGACGATAATTGCTTTACTGGTTTTGATGCATATAAAAGTGTAATTGACTCAGATGTTGATGTAATTCTGCATGCAACTCCACAACATTTCAGGCCACAGCATTTTGAAGCAGCGGTTCAGGCAAGAAAGCACGTTTTTCTTGAAAAACCTGCCGCTGTAGATGCAGTAGGGGCAAGATCTGTTATGGCATCTGGCAAGATGGCCGAATCTGCAGGTCTCTCAGTGGTGTCAGGAACAATATACAGGCACCAGAGGGATTACATTAAAACATTCAGCATGATAAAAAACGGTGCTATCGGCGAATTGATATCCGGTAATGCATACCGGATGGCAGGGCCTCTCTGGCATGTAAACAGGCAGGAAAACTGGAGCGATATGGAGGCAATGCTCAGAGACTGGATGAGCTGGTACTGGATCTGTGGTGGAAACCTGGTTGATGTAGCTATACACCAATTTGATATAGTCAACTGGTTCTTTGAAAAATATCCGGTAAAAGCAATTGGGTTCGGGGGAAGGCATCATCCGCGTGACGGCGACGTATATGACTTTTACAGCGTTGAATACACATTTGACGATGGCAGAAACTTTCAATGCATGAACCGGCACATGGCAGGTTGCGACAACAAATCCGGGCAGGTAGTTTACGGGACCAAAGGGTATACAAACTGTCAGAACAAGATATTTGATTACAACGACAACCTTATCTGGCAATATGAATATCCCCCTGATGACCAGGGTCAGCCAACCGACAGATTGCCGATCTCTTCATTTGACCAGGAGATGATCAACCTTGTAGCTGCAATAAGAACAAATAAACCTTTAAATATGGCATATGACCTTGCAGCATCAACCCTGACAGGCATCATGGGAAGAGAATCGGCTCACACAGGAAGGGAAGTCACCTGGGATGATATGATGAATTCAACAATGAGGTTGGGGCCCAGGGAATATGTTATGGGGCCTGTGGATATAAAACCTGAGCCACCGGTTCCGGGCACTCCCCCGGGCGCCTCTTGAGATGTATTAAAATAATACCATCCTTGCATATGCTGTTCGGGTGCCTGATGACACTCGAATAATATAGGTTCCCCCGGGAAGGGATGAGGTATTGATCAGCAGTTCACCTCCGGAACCCAGAATTTCCTGCATTACAATAACCCCGTTTATGTCGAGAAGGCTTACAGCAGCTTCCCCGTCAAAACCGGGAGCGATCAGTCTGACTTCTCCTGCAGCCGGGTTAGGGAATATTGTAAGCCCGTTTTCATTACCGGCCGGGTAAATGAGCCCAACGCTCAGGGTGTCGTCGATAAAAGTGGCAGTAACAGAGATATCGCCATCCGGCATTATGATTGTGGTAATGCTGCTGTCCACATCGGTCACCGTTTCAACATCACCAGTCCACACATCAAATATCTGCCCCTCAGGCGGTGTATCAGCCTCAATAACTATCTCAGTGTTGATGGGATATTCACCGCTGCCACTGCCATGATTCACCGTCAGAGTGTACAGTTTGGCAGCATACACTGCGGTAACTGTTATGTCTTCTGCAGGCATGGTCAGCGTGGTACTGCTGCTGGCAACATCATCAACATGTTCTATGTGACCGGTCCACTCACCAAAAACATGTCCCGCAGGAGGATCATCAGCCTCAATTTCAACTTTGGCCCCCTCCTGGTACTCGCCACTGCCGCTTCCGCTGTTTACCGTCAGCTTATATGTAGGTACGAAGTTAGCAATGATCTCCTTGTCAACATTCATTACAATGGTAAGCGGGTTGTTTGTTCCGCTTGCATCAAGGCTCCATCCGGTAAAAACATATCCGCTGTCAGCAACGGCAGTTATCCTCATGATACGGCCATGATTATGAAGCTCTCCGTCTGAAGGTGCGGGAACGGTAACCGATCCGTTTCCGGCAAACACTTCCAGCCGGTGAACTGCGCAATTTCCGGGATCTTCTGAAGGCTCGCGGCCGGTATTCCCGCCTGAACATATTCCGCAGGCGTCATAGAAGGCGGTGCCGTTCAGGTCGCCGTTGCAATCATACTCGGGGTTTACATATTTTGAAAGCAGGCGTATGTAGGGAAGCTGGTATCCCAGGCTGTTTTCAGTAACCTCCCATGAGTTTAACGGCCAGGAGGTATTGAAATCCTTGTACGATTTCTGGTCGGGCTGGCCTTTTGGCGGATAGATGGATTCTGAAAAGCACCTCTGGTTGTTTGAAGCTGAGCCGCATCCGGTCGGACAGCAGTCATCCCAGTCATAGCGGGGGTTGGGGCCGCCTGTAAGGAAACCGGGTGCGGGCCCGTAAGTAGAAGTGCCTGCCCGGTCCCATGTCCTGCTTCCGTCCCTGAACCAGGAGTGATAGAACTCCCTTACCCCGTTGTTCGCCCCAAACCGGAACATATTCGAAAGGTAATTGAAATTCAATGGATTGACACCGTGAATGTAGTTTATATACCCTATGGCAGCATCAGCTAATCGGGCAGAGTCAAGAAGGTTGAAGTCGTACTGGAAGAGACTGTAAAACATCATACCCTGCCTGTTTTTGATTCCATTGCTTCCCCAGGTATAATCCTTTATATGGGCCATATATGGATCTTTTTTCCCGGTAATTGCAGGCCAGTTTTCACTGCCGTTCATCATGGCGTTACCGTATACCTGTTTTATACGGCTGACAACTTCAGGTGTTGCTCCGTCAATCGTTGTATAATGAATTAAAAAATCCTGGTTTTTTGCCTGGAAGGGGAAAGCAAATCTCCATTCAAACATGTTTACCTCTTCATAATTATCATCAAAAAACTCCCGGTATTTGTCTTCACCGGTAAGCTCAAAAAGGAAGCATGCAGCACGCAGCTTTTCCATCAGCCTGCCGTAATCGTTGGTCTCCTGCTGACCGGCAGCCAGTCCCTGCGACCCAAACGCCGGGTCATTGTTGCGGAATATCACGTTGGGATTGGCATCAGCCCAGTCCCATGCCGCAATTGCACTTTCTTCAAGAAGCTGGGCATAATCGTCCATGCCTATAGAGCGGTAAACGCCTGAAGCAATGGCAAAGGCGCCGGCAACCGCCGATGTTGCCGATGTGCTTGGCGGGCCGTAGCGACTGGGTCCCGTTGTGGCTGAGGGGGGACTGAAATGGCCTACTCCGACTACACTCAGCAGGCTTCCGTCCTCCTCCTGCATGCGCAGAAGATGATCCAGGCCCCATTTTGCCTCATCAAGCAGGTCAGGTATGCCGTTGCCCGATTCGGGAATATTATAGTCGTCTGTCCAAGCCTCCGGTCTTTCAAGGTATGCCTGCATCATCAGCACAATATAATCGGCATTCCACCTGGTATATTTGTTGTAATCACCTGCATCATACCAGCCTCCGCTTACGTCCCTTTCAGTTTCAGGATCGTTTGTGGCATTGAAAAGGCGTGCATTTTTATCCTGCCCGGGACCGATATGGCTTGCCCCGTCAACCCATCCTTGCTCTGCATAAGGTTCCTCTTTTGCAAAACCAGATCTCTGGTAAAAGAAGGTGCGCATGGCCTGCCTGAGCACCTCATTATAAACCGAGGGAGAGATACTGAACCTGTAAGAACGGATATTCCTCTCAACATCTGCAACA
>SLOS01000203.1 GCA_007132365.1 Bacteroidales bacterium
AGTCACCAAAATCAGATACATTGCCTTCAGATTCAAAATCACCGACTTCTGATATTAAACCCTCTTCTATTCTGATACACCCTTTCGTAATTTCTGACCCGAGTATGATATTTCCCCTGAGTGTAACTACTTTATTATCCATGGCTGTATATTAGTCATAAGTAAATACTTTAATCAAATTTATTTATAAGGTCTTTTTTTTGCTGCTCTGCCATCTCCAGTTCCGGATTGTTTGCCCAGTTCATTAAAACCATCTGCCAGTTCCTGGCAATAAGCGGACAAACCCACAACATCTGCCCCGGTACTTATAAAACTATAACCAAGATCAATTAATTCATTCAGCATGCCGATGCTGCCGGTTGTACCGGCATATTTGCCATATTTCCCGGCTACTTTGGCAATGAGTTTGCGGGTTTCAATTATTTTAGGATGATCCCACTGACCGGGAACACCAATTCCCTGACTGAAATCACCGGAACCAAAAAACAGCATATCATAACCTTCCAGTTCAGCAATGGCTTCAAGATGTTCCAGAGGCTCCGGGTCTTCAATCTGTAATACAACAAACCTCTCCCTGTTGGCCTGTTTTATATAGTCATCGATCTCAAGATTTGTATAATCACCGTCAGCATTGCCACCATCCAGAGGACGCCGGCCAATCGGATGGAAACGGGTCATCTTTACCACTGATTTTGCCTCTTCAAGGTTCATAATATGAGGCACCATGATTCCTGCTGCATCCATCTCAAGGGGTTTGATAAATTCACTGTAACTTCCTTTAGAGACCCTTACCATAACATCAACGTCATAAGATTTTGCTGCCCATATGTTGGAAGCCAATGATGACCAATCAAGACCAATATGTTCCTGGTCAAGCCAGATACAGTCAAAACCCTTCATAGCGGCTATTTCAGTAACTCTTGCATCGGCAAGGTTGATTTTAAAGCAACTTACGGTTTTTCCTGATTTTAATAATTCCAGAACCCGACTTTTTCTCATTTTCTTATTTATAATTTTATAACCTTGATAATAGAATTAACCTTGAAAATAAAAATAAATGGAATTAAGCTAAAGAGAAAGCCCTACATAAGTAATATTACTTAAAGATATCTAATAACGTCCGTATTCCTCTACAATATCATATACAAGCTTTATCCTGCTCAATTCCGTTCCGGGAGGAACCTGATCCCCGGCGGACTGCACCAATCGATTGTTCATTTTCCGCAGGTCAAGCCATTCCCTGACATGAGCAATAAATTCCTTTTCACCGGTAGATGGCAACCACATGGACGGGCATATGCCCCCCATCAATATGATGTTTTCGCCTGCCTGCTTTCTTATTTCCAAAGGGGTTAAGTCGCCTGTGGGCCGGGGTGTACAGGCATCAGCAACATCAATTCCGGCTTCGGCGACTAATCCAATTATTCCGTAGAGTCTCCCGTCAAGGTGTGCTGATATGGTTTTGTTTTTTTCATGAAAACAATCAGCAACAGCTTTATAATGATCAAAACTGAACTCTTTGAATATATCTGGAGATTGAACGTCACCCGATAAATTATCAGTTAAAATAAAATGTGGTGCAGGCGAACCGGAATACAAACCTGCAAGTTCAAGCTGTTTTTTATTCCAGGTTTTAATGTAATTACCGATTATTTCCGGATTTTCATAAATAGCATATATTGAATTTTCAATGCCCATATAATATGACATTAACGAACCTAATCCGGTATATCCGATAGAAGGAAATCCAAGACCCAGATCACCTCCGATCCTCTCAATCTCATTCCAGTTTTCATATTTTGGTGAAAAAACCTTCCTTTCAACAGCGTAAAGAAGTATTTCAAGGTCGTTAATATTTTCAACCATCCGTTTAATGATATCCCAGGAATAACTTTGAGCGCTCCATCTCCTTTCCATGGAAATCTCGCCAACAGGAGTGATAAATTTTTCAATGGCACGATCGCCGGTTATTTCTTTTTCTCTTATTACATCCTTACCGTAAGATTCTTCATGCAGGCTTCCGACCTCAATATACCATCCTGCCTTGACTTCCCGGTGCAACGCAGCGATCTCTTCATTGCAGTTATTAATTTTAAACAGGTCCCATTGTCCTCCGCTCTCTGCCCTGAACCAATGGCCCAGATCGGCAAACCATGGAACCCTGTCCGGTGTTTCCCCGGCAAGTACCTTTTGCAATCGTTCTCTTTCAGTCATAATTTGACTATTAAATATTAGACAGTCAATCGTTTAATAATTAATCAGGATAATATTTCAACTATCCAGAAAAATCTTTTTACCGGAATAATGTGATTCCAGGGCAGCAGTAAATAGTTTATGGCTCAGGGAAGTTTCAGGGGGAGTTACATTTTTGAAAGGATGGTTTGAGTTTTTGTCCGATAGCTCACTTATAAAAGCAGCTATCATCTGCTGAACCGCATCTGAAAAACCAAATTCGAAAATGCCTCCGGTAATTGTTGGAATAGCTGATTGGGAACCAATATCGATGGTGACCCACCCTTGTTCCTTACCTGTTGTCTTAAGGTACATGAATGCTTTAGGATGTTGTGTTGAAAATCTGGCAGAACCCTCTGTGCCATAAACTTCAATAAACCATGTATTTGTGGCTCCCGGAGCCATTCTTTTGGTTTCAATGACCATTGAAAACTCTTTTTCTGTTCTGGGGTCAATGCTTCTGCAGGTAAGAACCGCATTATCCCAGGTATCACAGGGAACCATGACACCCTGCTGGTCAGGACGGGTTTCTGCAATATTCTGCAGATCTGCATATACGCTTAAAGGCTTCCATCCCATCCGGAAAGGGATGTGCAGCGTATGCATGCCCAGATCGCCCATACATCCATATTCGCCATTGATTTTGACCATTCTTTTCCAGTTAACAGGTTTATTAAGGTCCATATCGCTTGAATGGTGAAAGCCGCTTCTGACTTCAATTAATCTGCCGTATTTACCTTCCCTTAGAAATTTTATCAATTCCTGACATGCCGGGAAGTAGGGAAATTCGGAGCTGCACCGGACAATCAACTCAGGGTGGTCATCAATTGCTTTCAGAATATTATCGTTGGCACTTTTATCAATACCAAATGGCTTTTCCCCTAAAAGATGTTTCCCGGAGTTAATTGTATCGATATAGATTTTTTCGTGCAGATCGTGGGGAACAGCACAATATACGGCGTCAATTTCCTTTATTTTCAGGAGCTCCCTGTAATCATCTGTCTTAATCAGAAGATCCGGGAAATGTTCGCTGAACCAGTCCCATTCGCTCTTACCGGTACTACAAATTCCAGCGAGAACCGGAATTGCGCTTATATCAAGCAGGTGGCACCAACGCGCCAGTGAACTGGCAAACTCCCTTCCCATCAGACCAAGTCCGATGATCCCTATTCTTATCTTTTTCCTCTCCATAATAAATTACAATGTTGTCCAACTGAATGACTCTTTTGAGCCCGGGATATACTTCCAGTCAATAAATCAATAATATCCAAAAATCAATAATATCCAAATTCTTTCTCAACCTCTGAAATCGATTCCTCTATTAAATCCAGACCCATCATTGCATATTTCTCATCCATGATAAGGGGTGGGGACATACGAAGAATATGACCTGCCGGTATCCATGCAAGGCCCTTGCTGAAAGCTTTCTGATAAACCAGATTACCGGCTTCATCGAATGGCTCTTTGGTTTTTTTATCTTTTACCAGCTCAATTCCAAGAAGGAACCCTTTTCCTTTAACGTCTCCTATGATGGGGTGTTCATCCTGCATTTTTTTCATTCGCTTCATTATGCTGTCACCAACAGTGCGAACATTCTGCAGAATATCCTCTTCTTCGATCACTTCAATTGAAGCCAGGGCGGCAGCACAGGCCATCGGGTTGCCTCCGTAACTTGAGGAGGCAGATATTTTCTCAAGAGCCTCACCGTTTTCTTCAGAAACAATCATGGCAGTAACAGGAAATCCGTTGCCGAAGGATTTCCCAAAGGTCACAATATCAGGAATGACATCCCAGTGGGATAATGCAAGCCACTCACCGGTCCGCCCCATTCCGGCCAGAACTTCATCATCAAGCAGCAAAATTTTATATTTGTCGCACAGCATTTTAAGCTTTGGGAAATAGTCCCCGGGCGGGAAAATACTCCCGCCCCAGCCTTGGACCGGCTCAAGAACAAATGCTGCGACATTCCCGACTGTGCCTTCTTTAATGAAATTTTCATAAAAATTGATATAGGCATCGGTATCAATAGTCCCGTCATTTTTCGTCCAAAGCGGGCGATAGGGATCAGGCCGTGGCACCATATAAAAACCTGCTGAACGGGTTGGGCCATAGCTGTAGGTACTTCCACGGTACATCTGTGCGCAACTTACTGATGCCATTGTTTTTCCGTGAAAATCCCGGTAGGCTGAAATAAATTCGTGTTTATCGGAAATAGCCCTTGCTGCACGAATCCCGGCTTCAACAGCTGTGGTACCATCAGAATACAACTGGATCGCATTTAACTTTCCGGGGAGGATTGAGGCCATTTTTTCCATAAGCTTCTCCTTGATTGGTGTGGTAAAATCATGCGCATTCATCAGCTTTTTTGCCCAATATGATACTGCCTCGGATATTTTCGGGTGACAATGTCCCAGGGAGGTTACATAGATTCCTGATGAAAAATCCAGATATCTGTTACCATCCACATCAGTTAAAGTAATACCGAATCCTTCCTCAAAGCAAACCGGAAAAAGTTTTACCTGTGAACTTAAACCTTTCATGTATTTTGCCGTATTTGCATGCATTTCCAAAGATTTTGGCCCGGGGGCTTCCGTTAGAAGGCTGGGAATACCTTCCGCATTTTTTTTCCACCAGTCTTTATTCATTGTGAACTATTTTTGATTATCTTATTAATTGTTATAATTGGGTTATTAATGTTATGCTGTGAATTGCTGTGAATTGATATGAATTGCTAAGAACTGCTATGAATTGCTATGAA
>SLOS01000265.1 GCA_007132365.1 Bacteroidales bacterium
TGTGCCATCTCCTCAAGACAATCTACCCAATGGCTCAGGTCCAGCTTCTCTTCAGATTTTCCCATCATACCTTTGGCAAGATCCATCATTCTCATCATATCCCCCTGCTCCATTGCTTCCATGACATTCTTCTCATAATCTGCCTCTGCATCTGCATATGTCGTATTCTTTTGTTTGTCAATTTCAGAATATTTCCTGTAGATGTAGGAGCTTCTGCAAACATCACTACCCTGTTCCTCATCATAAACATTCGGGTAAAACTTATACTTAAGATGGCCGTATTTATCTTCAATGCCTTCAGTTCCAGGAACTTTAAATGCTACACTCTCAATGGCATACCTCACATTCCGGTTTTCACCGGCAAGATAACGGATGCTGACCCCGAATTGCCTGACATGAAAGTCCATGTGAACATCAGCCACATAACCAACCGTATCGGTATGGTAAACAAACCAGGCACTTTTCCTACCATCCTCTTCAACCCTCTCTGAATCTGGTTCCTTCCCAAGGTCATTAAAATAATAGTTCCATACATCCTGGAAATCATCATTTGTTAAAAAGACACCTGGCTCTCCCCCACCCATATTTATGGCCCCGGGGTAGACAGGTGCAACCATTTCCTGTGCCGAACAAACCCCGGCAAACAGTAGCAAAAGCACGATTAGTGTTTTCATTGCAGTTAGTTATTGGTTAGTAATCAAATGTATGACATTCCAATTCCAAATGCAATAGCCCGGCTTAGTATAATATACTGAAAATAGTTACGCCAGTTTACTGGCATAACACAATGATAATACACTTGCCAAACGCTATGATAGCTCTCTGGCAAACCATTATGATATTCCTGCCCTGCAACAAAATAACCCCCTGTGATTATCAGGGGGTTACTCGGCTGGTTGAGGTCACGGGCGGACTTCAAAGTGCTTATTTGCCTTAATTCAGTTTTGCCACCAACACACAAAAACCCCTGTTTATGCTAACTGTTGAAACAAAGTTGATAAAATAAAGTAAAATAAGATTAAGAAATTGCCGGAAAAGTGCCGGAAAAGTATTATATTTGAATGTGACCTCAAACTAATACAGGGTACTATGGCAAAAGTTGATTTTAAGGTATTGTCAACCGCAAAAGGGAGAACAGCTCCTATTTACGTTCGGTTCATATCCGGCAGGAACATTGATCTGAAGGTCAAAACACCTATTAAAGTCTATCCTAAGCATTGGAGCAATTCGACGCGGTCATTTAAGCAAAGGATATTATTTGATGAACTGTTCACAGAAAAAGAGAGGGCAGAGATTGAGCAGGATTTAAGAGGCTTGAACAATCATATTCATAAAGAGTTCAACAAGCTTTCTCAATCGGGAATGACTGCCACCAAAGAATGGTTATTGAATGCCATTGATAAGTATTTCAATAAAACATCCGGCAAAGAGGAGAATTTTAATCAATACATTGATAGGTTCATAAGGGAGGCCGAAGCTGGGCAGCGACTATATGAACATAATGGCAGGATAAAGAGGTATGAGAAAAACTCAATTAAGGCCTTCAGGGGCTTTAAGTCTCAGTTTGACGCCTACCAGTCAGAGAAACGTGTAAAACTCAACTATGGCGACATAACAACGGATTTTTATGATAAATTCGTAGGATGGTTTACTGCAAAGGGATATTCAAATAACACCATAGGCAGGCACATTAAACACCTTAAATCTTTAATGCGAAGCGCAAGAGACGAGGGGTTGCATAACAACCAGGAAATTGAGCGGAAGAAATTCCGTGTACTACGGGAGAGGGTGCAGAATATTTATCTCAGTGAGGCGGAACTCAGGGCAATGTTTAAACTTGATCTATCAGGGAACAGGGCTTATGAATTGGCAAGGGATGTTTTCCTGATAGGATGTTATACTGCTCAAAGGTTTGGAGATTATTCCCGGATAAAACCTGAGAACATCAAAACTATGGGCGGGAACAAAGTTCTTGATCTGACCCAGCAGAAAACAGGTGAGAGAGTTATAATACCGATTGATCCAACACTGGATCACCTCCTGCAAAAATACAACTACCATGTACCCAAGATATGGGAGCAGAAGCTCAATTTACATATTAAAGAGGTTGGCAGGTTGGCAGGTATAACTGAACATATGCAACTTGAAAAGATTCAGGGAGGTATGAAGGTGCAAACCAGCGTCGCAAAATGTGACTTGATAAAAACCCATACAGCCAGAAGATCAGCCTGTACCAACATGTACCTTGCCGGAATCCCGACAATTGATATTATGAAGTTTTCGGGACATAAGACTGAAAAGGAATTTTTGACATACATAGCAGTTGACAAAGAGCAAACAGCAACCAACCTGGCAGGACATCCATATTTCAATAAGCCGGTCATGAAGGTGGCAAAATAATTTCATCATGAAAAAAATAAAATTAACACAAGCAGGGGGAAGATATTTGATTAAGCCCGTCCCTGGCCCTTACGGGGAATGGAAACCCGTTAAGACTGAAAAGGAATGGAATAAACTCAATTGGGGGGGACTTACTCTGAGTATATTGAGCATTTAGAAAGTTGCGCTAATGAAAAACCAGTTAGTACATTTGAAATTTACAGGCAAAAGTTTGAAGACGGAATTAAAAGAGCTTCTGACATTAAGAAACTTCATGAGCAGGAAAAAAAGATATTTCAAACAATATTCAGTGATACACCCCTAACTGTAAACCTTGAAGATTGCAGGGCTGACGGATATATGCCGGATACATACCCTTTGTTTACCGGGTACACGTTCACACTACCGCAGGTGAAAAGGATCCGGGAGGTATGGAAGCGGTATATTGTTTACGGTCGTGAACTACCACCAGAAGTGGTTACACATGAACCAACTCCTGATGATGACTGGTCGAACATCCCGGAGGCAAAACCAGGTGATCGGGCTGTTAAAGAACTCGAATATGTAACGGCCCTGCATGATTTTTATAAGTTCCTTATTACTTACAGGCACAAACCACGAAAAGAAACCACATATCAATCACTTTTCCGGAATCCCGAACATCCCGACTTGGTGAAACAAATTCTTGAAGATAACTACTACACTAATAAGGGCATTTGGGCACACACCGGCAAGAAAAACACCCTGGCCACCGCATTCTATGTGCTGAGTGACCCGGAACCATTAGGAGAAATACACGCTATTCACCCGGATACCGATATCACCTCCCAGCTCATTGCTTTTTACCGTGAATTCAAGCTTAATTTGTCAGAGAAAAAAGAGAAATATGTTTATTGTACTATCCGCAACGCCATGGAGCGGCCCGTTTATGATGTAAACATCAAACCCGATTATATTACTTTCCTGGAATTATTCCAACCCTTGAAATAATTTTATTTCCGTGACCCGCTGACAGAACTCCCGGAAACTTTCCGCCATTTATGCATATTAATTTCGAAAGAAAAAATATGCTATGGAATTAGTATTGACAACTAAAGATGATTTGCGGGAACTTCTTAAAGAGTGCCTGCAAGAAATTAGCCCCCCTGCACCAGAAAAGGAGCAGAAGTATTTGACCCGTCACGAGGCTGCCGAAAAACTGGGGATTACGCTGCCGACCCTTCATCACTATACCAAAAGAGGGCTGATCACGGCCCACAGAGTGGGTACGCGCATTCTATACAAGGATGTTGACCTGGAAAACGCTCTCAGGGAGGTTATTCCGACAAAACCCCGCAGATAAAATAGCAATGAGGGGCCTCAATAAATATTCTCAAATATTGCCTGAAAGAGTATTAAATGACTTGCCGGTCATATCTGAACTAATGGCCCCGGAGATTAAAGGTTTTAATGTTGATTGCCTAAAGGAGGTTATTTCAATTGTTGCTAAAAACTTGCAAAAGAATAAGGAATCAGCACCGTTGCAATACAAAGTTATCCGGAAACTTGTACCGCAGGGTCACTTGTATTTAAAAGGCTTATTGGATGCTGGGATAGTGATCAGGGAGGGGCAATTTATGCCTAAGATCAAATGTTACAAATACAAATTTTCACCTGAATATATTTCAAAGTATAAAAAAATACCCCTGGACAATGCCAAACTCCTTTTCAGGATTAAAAAGGTATGGCAGGATTACAACAAAAAAGCAGCAAAATCAATCTGGGGCAGGTCTGAGCAAAAACAATGGCTTCATAAATTGACTATTAAACCGGGATATGAAAAATACCTCCATGAGAACGGATGTACTGTTGAGCAATTTAATGCAGCCCTGGGATCTGCTACCAAGATTCAAAACGGGGAAATTTTTTATAAAGTTGACAATACCTCAAAACGGTTTCACAGTAACGTAACCAACCTCAGTAAGGACCTCCGGCCATTTCTCCGGATCAACAATGAACCCCTGATAAATATTGACGTGAAAAACTGCCAGCCATACTTATCTACTATCATTTTAACAAACCCCTCAAAGGTTTCCTGGCTGACTGAAAACCCCGCCTTTGCCTTATGTCTACAAACGCTGAAAGTATCACATAATAAAGATGTTAAAGATTATATTTATTTGGTTGCAAACGGCACTCTTTATGAGTATATGATGAAAGCCTTTGCAGATGAGGGTCTGAACCTGGACCGGCAGGAAACCAAACGGCAAGTATTGCGGATTTTGTTTGCCCGGAACAGACCTCCCAAAGATCCAGATAACAGACTTGCCAGGGATATTTTTAAGCAAACATTCCCAACCGTTCACAGGATATTTTCAAAGGTCAGGGGGTCCATGAAGGGAAACAAGTTTGAGAACTTCAAACGGTTTTCAATTTTACTCCAAAGGATTGAGAGTTATTTAATGCTGGATATTATCCTCAAAAGAATATACCGGGAACTGCCCGGAACAATTGCGGTAACTATTCATGATAGTGTCATGACCGGAATTTTAACAAACAACGTGGAGGCGGTCCGCAATATCATTGATGAGGAACTGACAAATTTTGTCGGAATAGCACCCAAA
>SLOS01000322.1 GCA_007132365.1 Bacteroidales bacterium
AGGAACCCTTGATCTGCCCTGCCTTTCTGTTATGGTAACCCCCACATCGTCAGGCATACGGCGCACATAGGAAAAAAAGGCGCTTCTCCCGCCTTTGCCGTCATCCTGCTCATGGCGGGGCCGGGTGTTTTCGCTTACATAATAGGCTTTCACCTTGTCAAAACTGTCCTTTGTAAGAAATGCGCTCATTGAATATTGTTCGCGTTTCATGAAGCCGGTTTCCTCGCCTTTTATCCTTGAAACTGCTCCGGGATAAAGCGTGGGTTGCTGCTGACATTCTGATTTCACCGGAAAAGATGCAAACAGGAAAATAAGTACAATCTGAAATTTTTGCATGACGGGTTCAGTTTTTTGGTTTGGTATCGGTTAAACTATGCACCGGCCCCGGGGCAGTGCCTGTTATACTATACAATAATAAAGTATTATTTTGTTTTAATCAAGAACCTGTTAGAAAACCCACAGAACCTGTCCCCGACACGCCTCATATTGAATGAGCAGGGATTAGTATATGCTGAAATGGCAGGAGAATAAACCGTCAGCCACGATTTATATTTTCTGCCCTGAAGCCGAGGATGAAAAGGGTCAGCGCTGCAACAATGCAAATACCGACAGCGATATCATACTGACCGGTTGCCCGGTAGGAAAGACTGAACATAAAGGGACCAAGAGCACTTCCAATTACCGTCCAGCCCATTGCATACCCTGAAATGGCACCCAGATGCTTTACTCCGAAGAAACGGGGCCATGTAACAGCGGACAAAATTCCGAACATGCCATTCATGATGCCGTTACCGGCAATAAGTACCCATCTGGAAGCAGGCGAAAAATCAAGGAACAGCAAAGCAAACATACTTACAAGCATTCCAAAAACCTGCAACAGGAGAAAATACTTAAGCCTCATATGGTCACTGAGCCAGCTTCCGGCAAAATGAAAAATCACAGCCACTACTGAGGACGGAAGGAAAATTGTAATTGCAGCTCTCTGATCATATCCGTTAACCGCAAAGACAGAGATCACATGGAAGGTAAATGCAGTGACGTAGAGTGCCTGCAGCGCCAGGGAAAGGTTGAATATCCAGAAGGAGAAGGTTGCCTTTGCTTCTTTGAGATTATATTCTTTCAACAAAGGAATATTCGGATCATCCTCTTTCTTTTTTATTATTCTTTTACCATCCGGAATCAACCCGTACATCGTGGGATTATCGCGGAAAAAAACAAATGCGAAAATAACAAAACCCACACCCGAAATAATACCAAGGGTCTGCCAGGCTCCCTGCCATGTATTGCCCTGAATGAGCATATCCAGTACCTGCGGTGAATACGAGAACCCGAAAGAGATGGTAATGCCCAGTATGGCATTTGCAAAACCCCGTCTCTTATCAAACCACTTCATTACCATGTTGCGAGATACCATGGTCAGGACCCCCTGTCCGAAAAACCTGAGTGAAAAAAAACCTGCCGTTATCAGGACAAATATTATTACAGCAGGATCAATAAACAATGCCAGATTTGACACAAATGATGTTATATCAGCTATCCGTGCAAGGTATATAAGCGTCAAACCCATAAGAAAACCGGCCGTGATTACAACCGGCCTTACACCATATTTATCATAAATTTTCCCGGCAAACGGTATGCACAAACCACTCAGTAAGGTGCCAACCATATATGCCGTGCTGAGATTAACCCTGCCAATATCAAGTGCCCCGATCAGATGGTCGGTAAAAACCGATACACCGATCGTCTGCCCGGGAATACTCATAATTATACCGATTATCCCGGCAAAGATCACTACCCATCCGTAAAAGAACGGCCACCTGACAGGTGAAAATGGAATGTTTCTGAACCGTTCATAAAATAACTGACCTCTGCTTCTTGTCATATAAAGAGCTCGCTGTAATTTTTAAAAACCCGGAGCCGGATAAATTGATTTGCTAAAGGAAAACCCGGGCAAGAGAAGTTGCAAAAGTAATAAACTGAAACCGTTTATCTATGGCCTCCATACAAGATATTATACCAGAAAAGCACATCCCGCAATTAATATCGGTATAAAAGATCCATAATTCCGGAATTTAATTACCTGAATTTGATGTAGCTTTCTATTTCTTTCACTAATTTTGTGCTTCAGGCAAGGTATACTTAAAAAAACAATAATGGAACGCCAGATATTAAGCACCAAAAACAAGGCCCTCACCCTCAACCTTGACCCTACCGTTTACGGGACCCTGGCAGAGATCGGTGGCGGTCAGGAAGTTGCCCGTGCTTTTTTCCAGGCCGGGGGCGCATCGGGCACAGTAGCAAAATCAATTTCCGCATACGACAAAACATTCAGTGATTACCTTTACAACAATAAAAAGAGCGGCCGGTATGTTTCTGAAAACCGCCTTGAGAAAATGCTCAGCATTGAGTATAATGACCTTATAGGCACACTGCAACCCAGGGCCTCCAATGATACCCGGTTTTTTGCTTTCGCAGATACGGTAGTCACACTTAATTACGCTAAAAACAATGATGCGCATGGATGGCTGGGAGTGCGCTTTCAGCTTCACCCCAATTCAGAGCCCAACGAGGTGGTGGTGCATATAAGCCTTCTGGAGAATGACACCCTGCTGCAACAGTACACTCTCGGCTCACTGGGTGTAAACCTCATCTATGCCTGCTATCATTTCGCCGACCGGCCCAATGTATTCCTGCAATCTCTTATGGATAACCTGGATACGGACCGTGTGGAGGTCAATATGGTAAGGATGAGCGGAAACGACCTCAATTACGTTGATAACCGGCTTCTGGGCGTTCAGCTTGTAAAAAACGGTATGACCAGCGCCACTATATTTGACAGCAATGGTAATGTACAGCAACCGTCAGATATGCTCTACAAAAAAAACCTGCTAGCCTTCCGGGGAAGTTTCAGGCCCATTACCAATGTAGGATATGATATGCTCAATAAATGTTACGACATCTTCCGCAGGGACGAGGACTACAAAGAGGAGAACACCCTTGCCCTCTGCGAGATCACGCTCAACAACCTCATACATAAAGGGGTTTTTGATGAAAGCGACTTCCTCGAAAGAGTAAACCTTCTTAACGGGCTTGGTCAGAATGTCATGATCTCAAATTTCAGGGAGTACTACAAGCTGGTGGGGTACTTTACGAAATTCAGGCTGGGTAAACTGAGGGTGGTCATAGGCATTCCTACCTTCATAAATGTTTGGGATAAAAAGTACTACACAAATCTGCGGGGAGGTATTCTTGAAGCTTTTGGCAAATTGTTTACAGACAACATGAAGCTGTATGTATACCCCTCGCTCAACAAAAGCAACGGAAAACTGTTTACATCCAAAGAAATTAAGCTTTCGGCCGATCTTGTACATCTCTACAACTATCTGATTGAAAATAAAAAGATCATAGATGTTAAATCCGCCGAAAAGAAATGGCTGCATACAGATTCGGTTAGAATTCTGGAAATGATTCATAAAAACGAGGAAGGCTGGGAGAAGCTTGTACCTGATTATGCTGCATCCTACATCAGGGAAAACAAAATATTCGGATATACAGGGAAAAAGAACTAAAACATCAAGGTAAACTGATACATTACGGACAACTGATACATCATGGACAAACATTCCTATCTCGGAAGTGCAGATTCAGATTATATTGAATCTCTTTACAGTGAATACCGTCAGGATCCGGATTCGGTCGACGAGAGCTGGCGTAAATTCTTTGAAGGTTTTGAATTCGCGGGTAAATTCAATGACAGCCCGAAGCCATGTGATGACACTTTTGACAGGGAATTCAAGGTAATTGCATTGATCGAAGGATACAGGCTGAGAGGTCACCTCTTTACCAAAACCAATCCAGTTCGTACAAGAAGGCAATATTCCCCCACACTTGATATTGAAAATTTCGGACTTTCAGAGGAAGATCTTGAAACTGTTTTCCAGGCAGGCAAAAAAATAGGTATTGGTCCGGCCAGGCTTAAAGATATTGTAGCTCACCTGCAACAAACCTATTGCCAGTCCGTCGGTGTAGAATACCTTTTTATACGTGTCCCTGAAGTAGTTGGCTGGCTTACCGGGAAAATGGAGTCCGCGAAAAACACCCCGAAATTCACAGAAGAAGAAAAAAAGGATATCTACCATCACCTCCAGGTTGCGGTTGGTTTTGAGCAGTTTATCCACAGGAAGTTTGTAGGGCAAAAGAGGTTCTCACTGGAGGGCAACGAAACCCTCATACCGGCGCTGGATGCTGTTATAGAGAGGGGATCGGAACTGGGCATTGAAGAGTTTGTGATCGGTATGGCGCACCGGGGAAGACTCAACGTGCTGGCCAATATCATGCAGAAATCCTACCAGGATATCTTTGATGAATTTAATGGTAAACAGTATAATGACGAGATAGCACTGGGCGATGTGAAATATCACCTGGGCCATAATAACGTTATAAAAACGGACAGTGGAAAAACCGTCCGGTTGAACCTGGTTCCCAATCCGTCGCACCTTGAAGCAGTTGATCCGGTTGCGCTTGGTATTTCAAGAGCCAAAACAGACCACAAATACGGAGGCGATTACAAAAAGCTTGCTCCTATACTGATTCACGGCGATGCGGCAATCGCTGCGCAGGGAGTTGTTTATGAAGTCATTCAGATGGCGCAGCTGAACGGTTATAAAACCGGGGGCACCATCCATCTGGTCCTGAACAACCAGGTGGGATTTACAACCAATTACCTTGACGCCCGCTCAAGCACCTATTGCACAGATGTTGGGAAGGTAACCAAATCCCCTGTTTTTCATGTCAATGGTGATGATGTAGAGGCACTTATCTATACAATCAGGCTGGCTATGGAATACAGGCAGGTATTTCACAATGATGTGTTCATAGATATTCTCGGCTACCGCAGGTTCGGCCATAACGAGGGTGATGAGCCCAGGTTTACCCAGCCCTTACTGTACAAACAGATCAGTAAGCACCC
>SLOS01000081.1 GCA_007132365.1 Bacteroidales bacterium
CCTCGTAGCTTTTCCATCTTTTCATCTTCAGGAATGCCAGACCGAATGCCCCCATGAATGGCAATGTTGCCAGTCCCCGCAACAATGTACGGCGGTCAAGTGTATACTTTGGAGCCGGTTCACCAGGTGTGCCGGTCTCATCAGGGGTTGTTCTGACCTCCATTTCCATTTTCCGGTTGCGGTTTGCTTTGAGGAAATGGGCCAGTCCGATATACCTGCCGGTGGGGATAAGGGCAAGGAGGAGCAGAGCGAAAAACTGCACCATGTTCTTGTCCACTATCAGGTAATTGCCTTCCGTAACAACACCCAGTCCCACCCCCACAAGCGGTGGATTGGCCAGCCAGTAAAGGGCGATCAGGGCCATACCGCATATTGCCGCTGCCCTGTCAAGAATTCCAATGAATAATGCACAACCGATCAGGATAAGCCCTGCAATATTGATAATATCAACTACAGCCAGTGCCAGTGCGTTGCCGGCTATCCAGTGGAAAACCGGGGCGAAGATCCATGCCGATATCGAGAGAAAGCCGGCCGATGTCCATTCAGGGGTCAGCGCCTTTGACAGGCCTTCATACAGCAGGTGCCAGGCAATGACAATCCTGAGTGCCACCAAGGCAATAAGTCCGAATTTACCCGTCCGGGTATATTTATTATTCATAATCAGGGTTTATAGATACAGCTTTAAAAGTAAAGCATGCGGCTTTAAAAAGCAAGGGCCTGTGTTTACAAATAAATTGTTAGTTTAGCCGTACCATACAACTTTAACCAAATAATTGTAAATTATGACCAGGATTCTTGTGTTTATTATTCCATTCCTGATGGTCAATGCATGCAGCGGGACCGGTCAGCGATCTGAAGTTTCAGAAGCCCCTCCCAAAGTTGAATTCAGGCCCGGGGATGGAGGATTCAGCATGTACCTTGATGGTGAGCCCTTTTTTATCAAGGGCGCTGTAGGCTGGGATTTTCTTGATGAACTTGCCGCAAGTGGCGCCAACTCTCTCCGTACCGGCCCCCGCCTTCTGGATGAAGCCCACAGGCTGGGATTTAAGGTACTTGTCAATCTGCCGGTGAGAGCCGAGAGGGATGGCTTTGACTATGATGATGAGGTGGCGGTAAGGGCACAGTATGAAAGGGTAAAAAAGATCGTTGAAGAGAATAAGGATCATCCTGCCGTTTTGATGTGGGCAATAGGAAACGAGCTCGATCACATTCCGGGTAACCTGGATTATAATCCCAAAGTCTGGGATGCAGTGAACGATATTGCCGCCATGATTAAGAGAATTGATCCGGTACACCCGGTACTGACCGTTGTTGGGGTGGGAGAGAGGGAAAAAGAGAAGTTTGAGGTCATAAGGGAGCGGTGTCCCGATCTTGACCTCCTGGGCATCAATGGATACGCAGATATAATGAATGTGCCCGGGTGGCTCAGGGAGTTTGGCTGGGACAAACCTTACGTGGTTACCGAGTGGGGACCTTCGGGATGGTGGGAGGTGCCGCGTACAAGCCAGGGGGTTGTTATCGAGGAGACCAGCTCAGAAAAGGCCGGGGTTTACAGGGAAAGGTATGAGAATGTAATACTTGCCGATCCGCTTTGTATCGGGTCGTACGTGTTTTTGTGGACAAGCAACAGGCAGGAGAGGACCCATACCTGGTTCAATATGTTCCATAACGGTTTAAGGACACAGACAGTCGAGGTGATGCAGTATATGTGGACAGGTGAATGGCCTGATAACCTTGCACCACGCATTGAATCCCTCACGATCGACGGCAGAAATGCCACCGATGATGTAGTGCTTGCAGCCGGCAGCACGGCAACAGCCAGGGTTGTGTGCCACGACCCCGATGGCGATGAACTCACATATGAGTGGGAACTGCTTCCCGAACCGGAGAAGTTTGCCCCCTATGCCGGACAGGGAGAAACAAAACCCGAGGCTGTTGAAGGGTTCATAAAGAGTGCCCGGGAGAATGAAATCATATTTGAGGTCCCCCCGGGTGCTGACCATAATTACCGTCTGTTTGTATATATATACGACGGCAAAGGAAATGTGGCCAATGCAAATATCCCTTTTTTCGTAAACAGATAAAGAAGAAAACAGGTTTAAGGACAAATAATAAAACAACCGCTATGAACAGTGCAGACCAATTTGTAAAGACCCAATGAATTCAGACAGGAACAGGGGAGAGCCCAAAACTGTAAGTCCGAACATCAGGGAACTGCTGCAGCCATCCGGCTTTTTTGTTGATATAGTTTCCGTAAAAGGGAGCAAGAAGCAGTGCGAGGATTGCACCCCTGAAGATCTGCCCGAAAAACACAAGCAATACTGCATGATAAGAAACCCGTTTACAGGAACTGCTGCCTGTTAAACAGGATGTAGCCGAGGTTTATCAAATTTCGAAAAACCCAATTTATTTCTGTTTAATGGCAGGGATATGATTAAAATAACGGTCATCATTTCTATTGTGGATAGAGAATTTAAAACTTAAATGTCATAATATCATGATGTTTGAACTGAAATGCTATTTCCAAAATCTATTATCTCGAAATTAAGGGATAATCATCAGGAGATTCAATCATGTCAAGAGTTAAATCAATATCAAGGTTTTTCCAGAAAAGATGTCTTTCTGAAAGTCTCTCTACATCTGAAATATCAGTAATACGTGCCTCTTTGAACCATGGGAAGGATTTGAAAGGCAGGAAGTACTCATTTTCATCAACCATAATCCAAAAACCATGTTGTGAAATATTGGTCACCTCAACATCCAAAATGGGTTCTCCAGCTTTTTTTGATTTCATCTTTTTTCTCTTTAATAATTTCAGCCAGGTCATTAAGTTCATGATCACTAAATCCAACGCTTTTTGCTACTTCTATTTGGGGAACAATCCAAAATTTTGCTTCACCTTCAGGACTGATAATATGAATATGTATTCTGGTTTCTTCACGGGAAAAGAAGAAAAAGCGCTAATTTTTATATCTGAATACTGTTGGGCTCACTTGCGATCACTTAATTCTAAAAACTATTTAATCATTTAAATATTTTACAATTTAGTAAAAAAAGGAGAAAGTAAGGCAACAATTGGGAATCCTGAAAAACCAGGCATGACTGGGGTCTGAGAAAGCGAACCGGAAAAGGAAAATTCAGATAACGACTATGATGGTAAAAAGACCAAATCAGGACGAAAAGAATAAACAAGATGATGTACCAATTATCAGTCAAAACAGCCATGAAAGACCTGTATAGCCAAAAAAGATCTGTTATGGAAAGAATTGATAAATTGACTATAAGAGCTGTAGCTGAAGTTATGGCTGCCAGTTTTGCTGACGATCCTATGCATATGCTCTCTCTGATAATCATTGCAGGTTCTTCATCCTTGTCGGCAGGAACTTTATCGCAGGCTGGTACGATTAATAATATGAGCAAAATCGAAAGTCTGGCGAATGTTTCCATGATTTCTCAAAATAGGGATTTTGACTTCCGAAAGCAAGTTATCGGATATTCCATTAATTCGCAAGTTTCTTATCCCCTTTATTATTACACCGGCCGGATCAGGTAAGTCACTTCGGTGACTTCAGGGAAGATACGGTATTTCGTCATGGGCAGATCGGATGTGTCGCCCAGACCCCCGACCCTGTGGTCAATATTCAGGGTGGTATAACCTGACATTTATCAATTTGGTTTATTCATTATTAATGCATAAATTTGTTCATTACTAATATTAGCTTTTATTCGTTAGCACTGAACAGATAAATAAAGGTATTAAGTTTGACTATGCTTTTAAAATCGGAAATAGAAAAAGCCATTACGGACCAGAAAAAACTATGGCAGGAAAAGGATGCAGGGATAGCCCGTACCATTTCCGCCCGTCTTGTACTCCGGAAGCAACATATTTTAATTATCACCGGGATACGGAGATCTGGAAAAAGCACTCTCATGCTACAATTGAGTAAAATGCAGGATGGGAATTTTGCCTTTTTTAATTTCGAGGACCCAAGAATATTTGGTTTTGAAAGGGACGATTTTATAAAGCTTAATGAGGCGTTAAGCAAGCCCCGGGTTTATTTCTTTGATGAAATACAAAATATTGAAGGGTGGGAAGTTTTTATCAGGCACCTGCATGACCAGCAAAAAGTAATATGTATCACCGGCTCAAATGCTTCGCTGTTAAGCAGGGAACTGGGCACCCGTTTAACCGGAAGAAATATCCAGGTTGAACTTTTTCCATTTTCCTTCAGCGAATACATGGTATTCAAGAAACTCGAAAAAAACGAAGATGCTTTCCTGGGCTATCTGCAGGAGGGTGGCTTTCCCGATTACCTTTCTACTTCCGACGATGAGCTTTTACATCAGTTGTTTAAAGATATTATATACCGGGACATCATAGTGAGACATAGCGTTCGGAACAGCAAAACGTTGATCGATATCGCCTTATTCCTGTTATCCAATGTTTCCAGGGAATATTCACTCAATAAATTAAAAAAAGCATTTAACCTTGGTTCGGTCAATACCGTAAGCGATTACATTCAATGGCTGGAAGATAGCTATTTACTGTTTTCTGTTCCCCGTTTCAGCTGGTCGGCAAAAAGTGTAGCTGTGAACCCCAAAAAAGTTTATACTATTGATACTGCCTTTGCCCGGGCAAATTCATTAAGCTATACTAAAGATTCGGGCCGCCTGTTTGAGAATGCTGTTTATCTGCAATTGAGGAGGCAATACAAGGATATTTATTATTTCAGGGAAAAGGGAGAGTGCGATTTTGTAGTCAAGGAAAACCAGAAAATTGTATATGCGATGCAATCTTGCTTGGAGGTTAACCGTGATAATTTAAAAAGAGAACAGGACGGACTTATCGAAGCACTTGATTTTTTTGATTTGAAGGAAGGGCTAATCGTTACATTGAACCAGGAAGACGAATTCAGACAAAACGGTCGGAAAATCCGGCTGATACCTGCCTGGAAATGGTTTTCCC
>SLOS01000164.1 GCA_007132365.1 Bacteroidales bacterium
CTGTGGAAATAGAGGGTATTCCGGTAGATGTCAGGATCAGCGGAAAGGTTGATGCCCTTTAATAACATTTAATAACCATAATTATGCGCAGAGACAGGCCTTCACGTAATTTTTATCCGGTGGTTCTGATATTTGGGGCATTACTCGTCATTGCCCTTGCCCTGGTAATGCTTTACATGCTTGAACGCCTTTCGGCGGAACAGGACACCTTTATTGATGACCCGGAACCTGAAGCCGTGGGATTTGATGCTGAACCCGGCGAGGGCGGATGGCGCCCCCTTTTCAACGGGCATACCCTCGATGGATGGGAAATCACCAATTTCGGTCCACAGGGCCCGGTTAACGTAAGGGATTCGTCGATAATTCTCAATTTCGGCGACGGAGCTACAGGAATAACATGGACTGGCGACTTCCCGGTTACAAACTATGAGTTATCCCTGGAAGCTATGCGGATTGACGGGAATGATTTTTTTTGCGGACTGACCTTTCCGGTTGGTGATGAACACTGTACATTTATAACAGGTGGATGGGGTGGTGCGCTGGTTGGCATAAGCAGCATTGACGGAAAGGATGCCTCTGAAAACTTTACCACCACAAGGATTGCATTTGAAAACCGCCGGTGGTACCAAATAAGAGTATTGGTTGACCAGGAGTCAATAAGATGTTTTATTGATGATGAAGAGATTGTAACCGTTCCGGTCGGCAATCACAGCTTTTCGGTAAGGCCGGAGGTAAGCCTGTCCAGACCTCTTGGAATAGCCTCATGGGTAACCACAGCATCTATCAGGAACATCAGGTTCAGGGAATTAAGATGATATTACTGTGACCACCCGGTCGGTTTCCTGTCCCAGCGATGTTTTTTCAGCTCTTTTACCAGTGAAGGATCGAGGGGACCGGCATCGCTTACGGCCAAATTAGCCTTAACATGCTGCGGCTTGCGCATTCCGGGAATAATGGTGCTCACGGCTGGTTCATTTAGAATAAACCGCAGGGCCATCTCAGGCATGGTCATCCCTTCCGGAACAAGCGGTTTAAGCTTATCGGCGCGCTCAACACTGGCAAACAGGTTTTCAGGCACAAAATAGGTATTCCGCCAGTCCCCTTTTGGCCACTCACTCTCTTTCGTAAGATTACCCGTAAGTGAACCTTCGTCAAAAGGAACCCTCGCGATAACAGCAACGTTATTTTCCCGGCATGCCGGGAACAGTTCATCCACGGGGTTCTGGTCAAAAATATTATAGATAACCTGAACGGCATCAACAATTCCGCTCTCCACAGTTTTCACTCCGTTCCACGGCTCCCACCGGTTAATGCTGATCCCGATGGCACTAAACATCCCCTGTGATTTAAGATCCTCCATCTTTTTTACCCATCTATCATCTTCGAGCCAGTTGTCCTCCCATGTATGAAACTGCATCAGGTCAAAAGAGCTGAGTCCGGCATTTGCAAGGCATTTCTCAACATATTCTTCAATATGGTCAGGCGGGAAGCAGTCGTCGAGACTAAACTCTCTCTTACTGGGCCATTTGAAATTCTTTGGAGGTATCTTGGTGGCAGTATAAAGCTTTTTCCCGTTGTTGGCCCTTACCAGATTACCAAGGAGTCCTTCACTCTTTCCTGCACCATAGCCCCAGGCAGTGTCGAAAAAGTTACATCCTCTGTCCACCGCCAGCTGTAGTGACTCCATGGATTCCCTGTCATCCGAGCCGGTCCACCCCGCCATACCCCACATTCCATATCCTATTTCACTGACATTCCAATTTGTTCTGCCAAATTTTCTGTATTTCATGGTTTGCGGTTTTAGTTAATAATACTTTAGAATATACATTACAGTGAAGCGGTTCATCTTGTAAGTCAAATTTTAATACTTAACAAAGCATTGAAAATAACATGGAAAATCGACGTAGTCAAATTTTTTCAATAAAAATTACTATACTTGTCTATCAGACATCAGTAAATACAAATCATCACCTCTGAAATATTTAAAGCATAATATCATCTTAGTAACTAATCTCACGTAAAAAAAGAAATCAATACTATGGCTCAAACAGAAAAGACTATCTATTCAGTTAACCCGGCCGGAGAAAAATTTGCCCTGCCAAAAGATGAAGATTATGCTCCTGAAATGGAACGTTTGGTCAAACTTACACAGACAGCCCGCTCAAAGGGACAGGAAATTGTTGTTGTTATGGGTGCCGGCTTTGTTGGCGCGGTTATGGCTGCAGTAGTGGCCGACACCCGCGACCAAAAAGGCAATTACTCCAAGTTTGTAATAGTATGTCAGCGTCCCAGCACACGATCGTACTGGAAAATCCCGATGCTTAACAGGGGAGAATCTCCTGTCAGGGCAGAAGACCCTGAAGTGGAAGAACTGATAAGCCGTTGTGTCAGGCAGGAAAAGACAATGGTGGCGACCTTTAACAGCAACTGCCTCTCACTGGCCGATTGTGTGGTTGTAGATGTTCAATGTGATTTTATCAAGAGAGATCTTGGCAAAATGAAAACCGGTCAGGCTGATATGAATGCACTTGAGGCTACCATACGAACCATTGGCGAAAAGATCAGGCCTCACTGCCTTGTGCTTATAGAAACAACTGTAGCTCCGGGGACAACGGAATTTGTAGCCTGGCCAATTCTCAAAAAAGCATTCGCGCACAGGGGAATTGATTCAGAACCCCTCCTGGCTCATAGTTTTGAACGGGTAATGCCTGGAAAGGAATATGTTGCAAGCATAAGGGACTTCTGGAGGGTATGTTCAGGGTGCAACAAGGAAGCCAGGGACAGGGTTGAGAAATTTCTTCATGAAGTTCTTAATACAGACGAATTCCCATTAACCGTGATGGATCGGCCGGTCGAATCAGAAACCACAAAAATCATTGAAAACTCATACCGGGCAACAATCTTAGCCTTTCTTAACGAGTGGAGCCTGTTTTCCGAACGTAACGGGGTGGATCTGATAAAGGTGATCCAGGCCATCAAAATGCGCCCGACCCATAGCAATATGATTTTTCCGGGACCGGGTATCGGAGGGTATTGTTTGCCCAAAGATGGCGGATTGGGTTATTGGGCCTATAAACATATATTCGGGTTTGAGGACGGGAACGATTTGTTCAGGATCACCCCCGAGGCTATTGATATCAATGATACAAGGGCCCTCCATGTAGCAGGATTGACCAGGGATGCACTGCGTAATATGTCAATATACATAGCTGGTGCCGATATCGTCATATGCGGGGCCAGCTACCGGCAGGACGTCGGGGATACACGTTACAGCGGCAGTGAACTGGTAGTACGGAAGCTTACCGAAATGGGGGCTGAGATCAGGGTGCATGATCCTTATGTAGACCACTGGTACGAATTTGAATCACAGGATACCTATCCTGCTCCGGATCAATCATGGGCACGGTTTTTCAGAAACCAGGAGGGATTAAAAAATCTGCGTATTGAGAAAGATCTGAAAAATACGCTCAGGGGAGCTGAAGCCATGATACTGGCAGTGCCCCATAGTGATTATCTTAACCTCAGGCCTTCTGAAATAGTTGACTGGGCAGGGCAGAAACTTGCCGTCATTGACTGCTTTGGGATACTATCAGATGAGGCCATAAGAGAATATTTCAGACTGGGATGTGAGGTAAAGGCCCTGGGGCGGGGTCACATCCAAAGGTTAAAAAAAGAGGTGGAAAGGGAGGGTTGAAGAATAAGTCAGCCCGGTTGAAGCTCTGCGCAGCAAGGCCCCCGGTATATTCGCCCGCATATTTATGAAAGCAGGCTGAGCTTTTTAAGGATCCCGGTGTATTCTTCGGTTTCTTCCCTGACAAGCCGGATAAAATCATTTTCATCAATGTCTCCCATAACCGATTTCATCTCATCTTCATTTCGATAGATCATTATCCTGAAAGGGTTTTCATAATCCTTTTTCCTCGAAAGATAAACCTGATCACAAATATACTGCTGAATCCCGGCTGCCTTTGAAAGGGCATCATGCCATATTTCAGGTGTCAGGTTCTCTATATCATAAACAGAACAGAGTGTTGCAAAGGCATGTTTTTGTTTTAAAAGTTTATACTCCTCCCATAACTGATCGTACCTGTTATGTATATCTCCCCACGATTCCAGCCTGCCCGCACCGATATCAGCCCTGAGCCTGTCGACGGAAATCTCCGGCATCAGTTGTCCCCCGAAATTAACCCATGACACCACCCTTTCCCCCGAAAGGGTGTCGCACATTTCAGTAAAAGGGAGCAATGGATTGGACCTCAGGAAGTCAGTGATATTCCTGACCGCATAATGATGCAGCATATCGCGGTAGGCATTGTATGCTTTATGGACTTTAAGAATTGTTACCGTGCGCCGGGAATTCTCCATCCCTTCACCCAGAATCTCAAGTCCGTTCACATAATCCTCACTACCCCTGAGCAGATCTCTGCCCTTTTCCAGCAGCTCCCCGTCTGAGAGATCTTCAAAAAGCAATCCCTGTTTCCGGTAATCTGCTTTGGCAGTCCACAATTCAAGCAATCTGAGAGCTGCAAAAATCTCTTCAACAGTATCTGGAGCCAGGGCCTCAAACTCTAAATTCTGGATTTTCCTCAAACGAATGTCCCTCGCAACAAATTTGTGGGAGTTCCGGGCCAGTGCATACATATTGTGCATCCACCAGAATGCCGGCATCACCTCGAGGCGGTTGAGAGCTGAATTATTGCTGACAAGTGAAAAAGGCAGGGTTATATCCAACTCGTCATGATAATCGGCTTTTGCCACCAGCGTAAATGAAGCAAATCGGCTGGAGTGTTTAAGGCTTACACAAAGTCCCGGCCAGAATCCGCGGCCGGCAGTTATTTCGCTGTCGTTGGCACGGCTGTTGTGATTAGACCCGATCGTGGCACCCGCTGCAATATTGCTCTGTCCCATAACCACCGAAGCCACAAGAAATGAGTTGTTATGATGCTGCTCGTGTGCAGGGAATA
>SLOS01000192.1 GCA_007132365.1 Bacteroidales bacterium
AATTTGATTGCCTCCCCGGCCTGTCGGGGTAAAATCATAATAATCTTTAACAAAGAAATGCTGCAATGCAGAAAAAAACTGCCGTAATCTTTGGTGCAACCGGACTTACAGGGTCACTTGTACTGAAAAAACTGATCAGGGATGAAAGGTATGAGAAGATCAGGGTGTTTACAAGGTCAGAACCGGAAATAAAAAGCGACAAGATGGAAGTTATTAAGACTGACCTTGAGAACCTGCAAAAGTATTCTGACAAGATAGAAGGAGATGATGTTTTCTGTTGTCTCGGAACCACCATTAAAAAGGCAGGTTCCAAAGAGAATTTCAAAAAAGTGGATCTTGACTGGCCGGCTCTCATAGCCAAAATAGCAAGCAAAAACAAAGTTCCCAATTTTTTGATGATATCATCAATAGGAGCCGACCCCAAAAGTGCAAATTTCTACCTCCGCACCAAGGGTGAGGCTGAAAATGCAGTTCGGCAGCACGATTTCTATAAAGTTGTTATACTGAGGCCGTCAATGTTGCTGGGCAAACGCAGTGAGTTCCGGTTTTTCGAAGAGCTTGGCAAACTTGTAATGGTCCCCCTTAAGTTCCTGTTCATTGGGAAGTTAAGAAAATACCGTCCCATAAATTCTGAAAGAGTTGCCAGTGCAATGATAAAATTTGCCAATATAACCACCAGTAAATACGTTTTTGAATCACACGAGATAGAATTATTCACCAAAAACTAAAAAACGGCCCTGTTTTGACGGCCGCTCATTATGGAAAAGTCCGATTTTCTCAGCCTGGTAAAAGAGAGGCAAAGCGACAGGAGATACCACGACAGACCCGTAGAGAAGGAAAAGCTGATGAGGTGCCTGGAGGCGGCACGCCTCGCGCCTTCTGCATGCAACTCGCAGCCATGGACATTCATCGTTATAGATGATCCCTCACTTAAAACCGCAGTTGCAAAAGAGACCAGCGGAGGTGTATTGCCGCTAAACCATTTCACTGCACAGGCTCCGGTGCTGATAGCAATAGTTCTTGAAAAACCGAATATCACCTGCAGGTTTGGAGAGGCGGTAAAAGACAAGAAATTCACAATTATGGATCTCGGTATTGCTGCTTCCCATATTTGTCTCCAGGCTGCTGCGGAGGGGCTTGGTTCCTGTATGCTGGGCTGGTTCAATGAAAAGAGGGTTATGGAGCTGCTGAAAATACCTGCCGGGAAAAGGCCAATGCTGTTAATTACGCTGGGCTACCCGGCAGGCAAAAAAAGAAAAAAGATAAGGAAAAAACCTGAAAAAGTTTTCCGCTACAACAGTTACAGGAATAACACACCTGTCTGACCTTGAATACCTTAACCCCGGCCCCCTGTTTCCAATCATAAGAATAAATGGGTATAATACATTAAATTTGCACAACCAGATGGTTATAATACATTGTAGAAATGGTGATAAAAAGAAATGACTTAACAATATAATATTAACTAAAATAATTCAAAATGAAGCAGCTACAGCTTTTTTCGATCCTGATGTTACTCCTTTTTGCAGCCGGATGCCAGCAGCAGCCGGCAACGGACGTTAATCCGCTGCTGTCTGAATTTGACACCCCCTTCGGGGCACCCCCATTCGACAGGATAGACGATGAGCATTACCTGCCGGCCATTGAAGAGGGTATCAGGCAGCACAAACTTGAGATTGAAGAGATAATAAATAACCCCGAACCTCCCTCATTTGAAAACACCATTGTTGCTTATGACAATGCGGGGGGGCTTCTGAGAAGAGTTAACCCTGTCTTTTGGGGACTGAGGAGTGCAGAGACCAATCCGCGACTGCAGGAGATAGCAAGGGAAACCACACCCCTACTCTCGGCCCACAGCAACGAGATAAGCATGAACCAGGATCTCTTTGCCAGGATCCAAAGTGTCTATGAAAACAGGTTTGACAAGAACCTTGATGCTGAGCAGCTCAGGGTGGTTGAAAAGTATTACCGCGATTTCGAGCGCAACGGAGCGGCACTTCCTGAAGATAAACGGGAAGAGCTGGCCCGGCTGAATGAAAGGATGTCAATGGTATCTCTGGAACTGAGTGAAAACATGCTTGCCGAAACGAATGCATTTCAGCTTGTACTTGAAAACGAAGAGGATCTGGCAGGCCTTCCCCCTGGAGTTGTCTCAGCCGCTGCAGAAGCATCTGAACGGGCCGGACACGAAGGTAAATGGGTAATTACCCTTCACAATCCCAGCAGGATCCCCTTCCTGCAGTATTCTGAAAGAAGGGATCTTCGTGAGAAGGTTCTGACAGCCTACGGGGAGCGTGGCAACAATGACAACGAAAATGATAACAAGGAGTTGTTCGCAGAGCTGATGCAGCTCAGGCTGCAGATGGCCCGCCTTCTTGGATTCAGCAATTATGCAGAATACTTCCTTGACATCCAGATGGCGGAAAACCCTGACAATGTTTATGACTTCCTTTACCAGGTATGGGAGCCGGCAGTGGCCAGGGCTGACAGGGAGCGTGCACAGATGCAGGCTATAGCAGACCGGGAAGGTGCCGGTTACAGGCTTGAGGCATGGGACTGGTGGTACTACGCCGAAAAACTTCGCCAGGAGATGTACGATCTTGATGATGACGAAGTCAACCCGTATTTCACAATTGAGAATGTGAGGGAAGGTAATTTCGCCCTGGCCAACAAACTTTTTGGTCTTACCTTCGAGCCAAGGCCCGAGGTACCGGTATATCACGAAGAGGTCGAGGCCTTCGAAGTTTTCGACAGGGACGGTTCGCACCTGGGGATCCTTTACATCGACCCGCATCCCCGGCCGGGTAAAAGGCAGGGAGCCTGGTGCGGCACATACCGCTCGGGAGCATGGGAGAACGGTGAAAGGATCGCACCCATAGTTACCATAGTTATGAACTTCAGCCGTCCGTCAGGTGGCAGGCCTGCTATGCTGAGCTGGGAAGAGACCACAACATACTTCCATGAGTTCGGACATGCACTCCACAACTTCTTTGCCGAAGGAAGATACCGGCGTACAGCAGGCAGTGTGCCGAGGGACTTCGTGGAGCTGCCGTCGCAGATACTCGAAAACTGGGCCGGGGAGCCTGAACTGCTGAAAACCTATGCAAAACATTACGAAACCGGCAAGCCCATACCCGATGAGCTTATAAGCCGGCTCCGAAGGGCCGAGCATTTCAACCAGGGCTTCATGAATGTTGAATACCTGGCTTCGGCATTTCTGGACATGGACTGGCACACTGCCGATCACGGCAATGAGATCGATGTTATCGGTTTCGAAAAAGAATCTATGAACGGAATTGGCCTGCCTGATGAGATCATTCCCAGGTGGCGAACCACCTATTTCGGGCATATCTTCGGAACCGGGTATGCTGCAGGTTATTATGTGTACCGGTGGGCAGGAGTTCTGGATGCCGATGCGTTCATGGCCTTCAAGGAGTCGGGCGACCTGTTCAACCAGGAACTGGCCGAAAGGTTCAGAAAATACATTCTCGCAGGGAACAACCTCTGGGAAGGTATGGATGCCTATGTCAGGTTCAGGGGGCACGAACCCTCTATCGAACCTTTCCTGATCCAGAAGGGCCTGCTGGAAAGATAAACCGGTGAACAAAAACGCGGCTGAAGGGTTACTGTTAATGTTGCCGCAAACAGGAAGAGAGATATGACAGGGATTAAAAAACTGCTGGAGAATGAAAATTATAACCTGCAGGAGCTTACCGCTCTCCTCAAAACAGAAGGTGAAGAGCGCATGCTCCTTTATGCCAGGGCAGCCGAGGTGAAAGCCTCGCAGGTAGGCAGGAAGGTTTATTATAGGGGACTGGTGGAGTTTTCGAATGTATGCGGCAAAAACTGCCACTACTGCGGGATACGCCGCGACAACAGGAACCTTAAAAGGTATAACCTGGGTGACAGGGAAATACTTGATGCAGTGAAATTTGCATACGATAACAGGTATGCATCGGTGGTGTTGCAGTCGGGCGAAATTGAAAGTCCCGGCTTCACCGACAGGATTGAGAAACTGCTCAGGGAAATAAAGAGAATAAGCAATAACGAACTCGGAATAACCATTTCACTCGGAGAGCAAACGGAAGAAGTGTACCGTCGCTGGTTCAGTGCCGGTGCACACCGTTACCTCCTCAGGATAGAGACCTCGAGCAGGGAGCTTTACCGGAGGATCCATCCCGATGACGACAGACATGATTTCGACAGAAGGCTTGAATGCCTGCGGTCCCTAAAGGATATAGGGTATCAGACCGGTACGGGGATCATGGTAGGACTGCCTTTTCAGACCATCGAAGATATAGCAGCTGACATCATCTTCATGAGGGACTTTGATATAGACATGGTAGGCCTGGGCCCCTATATAGAACACAGGGATACTCCCCTGTTCCGCTACCGTGACCAGCTTTTGCCGCCGATGGAAAGATTTCACCTGGCAATGAAGGTTATTGCCCTGCTGCGCATAATAATGAAAGATATAAATATTGCCGCAGCCACTGCAATGCAGGCCATTGACCCGCTTGGCAGGGAAAAAGCGCTGATGGCCGGGGCCAATGTGATAATGCCCAATATAACACCCGGCAAATACAGGGACAGCTACAAGCTTTACGAAAACAAACCATGTACTGACGAAGAGGCTGAAGATTGCACCAAATGCCTTGAAGCAAGAATTAATATGGCCGGTGACGATATCGGTTACGGCGAGTGGGGCGATTCAAAGCATTATACCCGCAGGCGGAGAAATGATCATCCAGCTTCAGGCCCGCACAAAAATTAACCTTTTTTAACAATCACTGGTGCATTAACGGCCGTTCCCTCCAAATACCCACCCGATATAACAACCATTATCATCCAGAACATCAATGTATAGTCTCCACAGATTCTGCACAGAGATACCATTTTAGATTTTTTTGTTACATTGGCGGACTGTAAAACAATTTCAATTTTCCGATCATGAACCGTCTA